>NZ_JAAHGK010000119.1:0-9505 GCF_010672505.1 Okeania sp. SIO2B9
TAGTTTCCCTAGTTTGAAGCCAACTTCTCAAAAATGCATAACCTAACTTAGACCAGATATACGCATCTTTACAGTTACAGGAAACAACTTGATTCCTGAGATTAATACTAGCTCAAATGACGTAAATTCGTTATTACAGTTTCTCTAGTTTTAAGCCATTTACAGATATAGAAATAGAACTGGTGGCAGGGACAGAAATAGAGATGTTAGTTTAACCCACATCTGCTATCTCAAACCTTTCTCCATCATTCTGTTCAGCAAACCCAATCTCAACGGAAATAAAGCATGATAATTGTCCTCAAAGCAGCCACTCCGACAGTCGAAATTGAACACATTAAAGACGAACTGTCCCAATACAAAGTCAGCGTCGAAAAAATCATCGGCAAACACCGAGTGGTTATTGGTTTAGTCGGTGAAACGGCTGAACTCGATCCCTTAAAAATTCAAGCTGTCAGTCCTTTTATTGAAAAAGTCTCACGAGTTGAACATCCCTTTAAACGCGCAAGTCGAGACTTCCGACATGGTGAACCCAGTGAAATTATTGTTGAGACACCGAACGGTTCTGTTACTTTTGGCGAACACAGTCCCATCGTTCAAACTGCCGGTCCTTGTTCGGTTGAAAATGAACAGATGATTGTCGAAACCGCCCAACAAGTTAAAGCAGCAGGTGCTCATTTCCTACGTGGTGGAGCTTACAAACCTCGGACTTCTCCTTATGCTTTTCAAGGACATGGTGAGAGTGGTTTGGAATTGCTAGCCATTGCACGTCAAGAAACTGGCTTGGGAATTATCACCGAGGTAATGGATGCATCCGACATCGAAAAGATAGCAGCTGTTGCAGATATTCTCCAAGTTGGTGCTCGTAATATGCAGAACTTTTCTCTATTAAAAAAAGTTGGTGCTCAAGAGAAACCGGTTCTGCTGAAGCGGGGAATGTCAGCAACCATTGAGGAATGGTTAATGGCGGCTGAATATATTTTAGCAGCGGGAAATCCCAATGTTATTTTGTGTGAACGGGGAATTCGCACCCATGACCGCAAATATACCCGGAATACCCTCGATTTATCCGTGATTCCTGTCTTGCGGACACTGACTCACCTTCCCATTATGATTGACCCCAGTCACGGGACAGGTAAAGCCGAATACGTCCCGGCAATGGCAATGGCTTCAATTGCAGCAGGAGCTGATGCTCTGATGATAGAAGTTCATCCCAACCCTTCCCAAGCTCTGTCTGATGGTCCTCAATCCTTGACACCTCATCGCTATCAAGACCTGATGCAAGAAATGACAGTTATTGGTAAAACAGTGGGTCGTTGGCCAGAAAAGTTAGCCCTCGCCCCTTCATCCCCTCAAGCCACCAAAAAATTAAGTGCCATTGTTTAAATTTTGTTGTGAGTTGAAGGAAAAATTGAAGGCTAACTTAGATTGATTCAACTCACAATATCTGATCAAACATGTCTTTTTAGCCAATTCTAGAAAAATAATGCATATGAACGCTCAAACCCTAGTCTTAAGACCAATTTTTTCCCAACACTTTCCGCGAAAGCGGAATTACATCGAACCTGTATTACTCAGCCCATTTCAGCGAATATTACTCACAACAAACGGCACTGTTACAGATATGATTGAAGCTTACTCGGGGGAAGCAATCAAAATCAAAAAGCTGTTTGAAGACGAGATTCAACTTGAAGAAGACATCGTGCCGATGAACCTCAAAAAAGGCACAGAAGTTATCGCTCGCAAAGTGCTACTTCAAGGTAAGATGAGTGACCGCAACTATGTCTATGCGGATTCAATTTTAGTTCTCGACAGACTGAATGAAAAAATGCGAAACCAACTGTTACAGACCAAAACTCCCATTGGGAAACTCTGGATCGAGAACAAAGTGGAAATCTTCAAAGAAAATGTCGAACTTGGCAAAGAACATGCAGGGGATTTAGCAGATTATTTCCAGATTCAACCCAAAGACAATCTCCTGTATAGAAGCTACTGCGTCATCTCCAATCATCAGTACACCATGATGATTACAGAGAAGTTTCCGGAAAATAGTTTTAGGCGAAATTTCTAATAGACATCTCCAATAATAAAAAAGAAAATCAACTATCGTAAAGAAATTATCAATTCTTTCCCACTACTCCCTACTCCCTACTCCCTCTTTTGGAAGAGATGTCTAATAGCATCGGTTGTTCAAGTGGCACAATAGAGGTAAAATTATGATTATTAAACAGTTGAAAGAAGCGGCTCATTCCTTTCCCAAACATACAGCAATTGTCTATAATGAGTCCCGAATTAGTTATGAGCAACTTAACTTCAAAGTTCAAGGATTAAGTGAGGGATTAAGTTCTCTAGAAATCGGCAAAGGTGATTGTGTCGCTTTCGTTTTACCCAACTGTCCTGAGTTTGTTTATAGCTTCTATGCTGTTGCTCAGTTACAGGGAATTGTTCTGCCTCTCAATCATTTATTCAAAGCCGAAGAACTGAGTTATTGTCTCAGGGATAGCAAGGCAAAAGCAGTAATTACTGACCTCAAACGTGCCAAAATTTGTCAGGATATTATTGCAAATATTGACCGAAAAATTGAGTTGATTGTTGTGGATGGTGTTTATCCCGAAAGCCACTATATATACCATCTAATTCTGCCAGGAAAATTTCAACATCAAGACTATTCAGAAAAAGCTCTTTCTTCTGATCTTCTGTATCAATATTCATCCGGTTCAACGGGGAAACCAAAACGAATTGCACGCACCCAGGCGAGTCTTTGCCATGAGGTAAAAAACTTCGCAGAAACCACCCAAATTCAGCCCTCAGATAATATTCTTTGTGCAGTTCCGATGTATCATGCTCATGGGTTAGGAAATTGTCTCCTCGCAGCCACTTGTAATGGTGCAACCTTAGTTATTTTAGAACAGGTTTTGCAGAAGGATGGTACACCTGTTGAGGTTCCCTTTGTCTTCCGGTGCCCCCGAATTTTTGAACTGATTAAAACGGAGAAGATTACCATCTTTCCGGCAGTACCTTATATCTTCAATGCTTTAGCAGAAACTCGAACAAAAACCTTGGTGAACCTATCTAGTTTGAGATTATGCTTTTCAGCCGGAAACTTTTTATCCAAAGACATTTTTGATAAGTTTTGGCAGCGATTTAAGATTCCTATTCGACAGCTTTATGGCTGTACTGAGGCTGGATCTGTGGCAATTAATTTAGAGGAAGACATCAACAAAATTTATCACTCTGTTGGATTTCCGCTCAATAATGTTGAACTCAAAATTGTTAATGAAAGTGGAAATGAGCAACCCATGGGAATGAGTGGAGAAGTTGTGATCAAAAGTCGCTCTCTAACTCAAGGTTATATTAATCAGCCAGAACTGAATCAACAAGTCTTTAAGGAAGGATGTTTCTATACAGGTGATTTAGGGAAAAAAGATGAGTGGGGTCGAGTGTATATTACTGGTCGCAAGAAGCTGCTCATTGATACCGGAGGTCGCAAAGTTGACCCGATAGAAGTAGAAGATATTTTGATGAATCATCCTCACATTAAAGAAGCTGTTGTTGTTGGTGTAAAAGGATCTTATGCTGGCGAGTTGGTTAAAGCTGTAATTGTCAAAAAAAGTCGAAAAAATTTTGACGACCAAGAGATTCTTTCATTTTGTAAGCAGCGTCTTGCGGAGTTTAAAGTTCCCAAAATCATTGAATTTCGCCCAGATATTCCCAAAAGTCCACTCGGAAAAATTCTGAGAAAGGAATTAGTTTAAACCGATATCATCACAGTCCAAATACTAATTTTTTAACGAGCATAATACCATGATTACAACTACAAGAATTCAAGAACAAGTTCAAGGGTTAGTTTTGGAAGTTCTACCCGATGTGACCTTAGAAGAGTTGCAAGACGATGTAGATATCTTCAACTTGGGTCTAGATTCAATTAACACGATGACTCTAATTTCTAACTTGCAAGAGACTTTTGAAATTGAGTTAGATGTGAGTGAGATTAGTTTTGAGAACTTTCAAAATATCTCAACAATTGTGGAGATGATTGAAGAAAAGAAAAGTTGTTAAATTTTATAGCGCTACTTGAATCGGGAATAGGGAATAGGGAATAGGGAATAGTAGACTAATAAAGGGTTTTAGGATTTAGAAATGTCAAGAGCCTTAATGCGTAGCACTATAACAATCTATTTAGGGTTTCGGTGCGTTACGCTACCGCTAACACACCCTACCCATAGCTTTCTTCCCTTCTGCCTCCTGCTTTCTGCCTTCCTTCCTCCAAAGTGTAATTATTCAACCAGACATGATATAATATGTCACTCGAAACATTAAACAAAAAACAACAGAAAACTTCTCCAGTTACCAATAATTCAACTCAATCAGTGGCTGCTAAAAAGGAGTTATGGGAAGCAATGAGAACGGTCATTAGCTTACAAAATCAAGCTCCACCCTTAGTCTCTGTTTCCCGAGAAAATCCACTTCCTCTCTCTTTTCCTCAAGAGCGGTTATGGTTTTTACAACAGTTGGAACCAAGTAAAGCTGCTGCTTATAATATGCCATTTGGGTTTCGCATTTCCGGTTCACTTAATCCATTAGCTTTAGAGCAAAGTCTGAATGAACTTATTCAACGTCACGAGGCTTTGCGAACGACTTTTACCTTAGTTGAAGGTCAACCAACTCAAGTCATTCACTCCTCTTTTTCCTTTCGTTTATCTGTAATTAATTTACAGAACTTCCCTCAAAAACAACGGGAAAATAAGGTAATGGAATTAGTGAAGGGAGATATTGAGCAACCGATTGAATTGACTCAACTGCCTCTGTTTCGAGGAACACTTTTTCAACTTGATGAACAGGATTATTTTCTGTTACTGAATGTTCACCATATTATCGTCGATGCTTGGTCAAAAGGAGTTTTATTTCAGGAGTTATCAACACTCTACGAAGCATTTTCTCTCGGTCAATCTTCACCACTACCAGAACTTCCAGTGCAGTATGCGGACTTTTCGGTTTGGCAACGTCAATGTATTCAAGGTGAGTTTAAAGAGACTTTGCTAAACTATTGGAAGCAACAACTTGGCGATAATTTACAAGCCTTAAAGCTGCCAACTGACTATCCTTATCCGACTAATCCTACCCATTCTAGTGCCTACAATAAACAGTTACTTTCTGTTGAACTCACGACTCAACTTAAAAGCTTCAGTCGAAAACAAGGAGCAACATTATTTGCAACGTTATTAGCTGCATTTAATGTGCTATTATATCGCTACTCTGACCAAGACGATTTTTTTGTATGTAGTCCAATTGCGAATCGGAGTCGGAAAGAAACAAAGGGATTAATCGGTTACTTTGCGAACTTACTGATTCTACGGACACAGTTGAACGTAAACCAAACGTTTCGGGAGTTTTTGAGTCAAGTTCGTCAGGTTGTTTCCGGAGGTTACGCTTATCAAGATTTACCCATTCAAGAAATTATTAACGCTCTAAATTTACTGCAAACTCCTCTATCTAAGGTGATGTTTGCACTGCAAAATACAACAATTCATACCTTAAACTTACCCGATTTAAATGTCGAAACCTTTAATCTTGATAGCGGAACAGCGGATTTTGACCTCTATCTCTATCTGATTCCAGAAGGTGATACTTTTGCTGCTATATTCAAATACAATGCTGATTTATTTGAGGAAGCAACCATTGCTAAAATGCAGGAGCATTATCGTACTATTCTGGAAAACATTTTAATCAATCCAGAGCAGTCTATCTTGGATTTACTCCCTTTGAGCGCAACTGAACAACAACAATTAGAGGAGAAACGAGCCAATCAATCTACATTAAAACCACCCAGTAATTATTCTAAACCTGCTTATCTTGCACCCCGCAATTCAACTGAACTCAAACTCGTTCAATTATGGAGTAAAGTATTAGGAATTGAATCCATTGGAATTCGAGATAACTTCTTTGATTTAGGTGGACAGTCCTTAATGGCGATGAGTTTGTTTACTCAAATTGAACAAACCTTTGGTAAAACGTTACCTTTGGCAACACTACTAAAATCTCCAACCATTGAACAACTAGCCGAAATTCTTGCTGAAAACGAATCTTCTCTCCCTTGGTCTTCATTAGTTCCACTTCAACCTCGTGGTTCTAAACCCCCTTTCTTCTGCATTCATGGACAACAAGGAAATGTATTGAATTTACGAGAATTAGCCAAATCTCTAGGTTCAGAACAACCGTTTTATGGATTGCAAGTTAAAGGGTTAGATGGCAAACAAATGCCTGACTTTACAATCGAAGCAATGGCGACTAATTATCTTCAAGAAATTCGCAGTGTTCAACCCCATGGTCCCTATTTTCTAGGGGGAAACTCTATGGGAGGTACGATTGCTTTTGAGATGGCACAACAACTTCAACAACAAGGAGAAAAGGTGGCATTACTGGTGATGTTTGACACTTTCAATAAAAGTGCTTTTCCTCGCCTTGTATTCCGAAACCAACACTACTTCAAATACTTATCCCAATTGGGACTATCCAAGTCACTATTTGAGGAACTCAAAGACGTTACTCAACGCCAACTGCAAGCAATCCTTTGCCAGCTTTATCTAGGTTTAGGAAAACCTCTACCTCATCATCTCAGTCGTGCGATCGTAGCTGAGGCGAATATGCAGGCAAAGTGGGTTTATTCACCACAAGTTTATTCCGGTAAAATTACCCTGTTTCGGGCTAAAAAATCTGCTAAATTCAACAAGTTTTATTTACCGAATCAAGCAGATTGGGAAACTCGTGATCCTGAACATGGTTGGAGTAATTTTTCTAGGGATAAATTAGAAATTTACGATGTACCGGGAGACCATTATTCAATTTTTGATCGACCAAATGTACAGGTCTTAGCTGAGATTTTAAAAGCTTGCTTAGGTTAGTCTCACTTTTCCTTGAATTAATGTTAACCGAAATAATGTTTACTCTCAATACAGCAGGAGATTTCACAATGAATACAATGACTTATGATGTAGCAATTTGCGGTGGTGGTTTAGCGGGTTCTACTTTAGCTAGACAGTTGAAGTTAACAATGCCCGATCTTTCTATTATTGTCCTAGATCGTTTGGCTCGACCTCTACCTGAAGGTGCTTTTAAAGTTGGAGAATCAACGGTTGAAGTGGGTTCCTATTATCTGGCTGAAACACTCCAATTTGGTGATGGTTATTTCAAACTGAATCATATGCCAAAGTTGGGACTGCGTTTCTTCTTAGGTGATGCTCAAGGTAAATTTGAAGAACGTCCTGAACTCGGACTATCTAAATTTCATTCTCCTTCCTCCTATCAAATTGACCGAGGTAAGTTTGAAAATGATCTGCGAAACTTAAACATCGAAGCAGGAATTGAATTTTTAGAAAATTGCAAGGTTCTTGATATGATCCTATCTGAAAATAATCAAGACTTCCATGAAATTGTTTACACTCAAGATGACACGAAGCAAAAGAATACCATTCAAGCTAAATGGGTTATTGATGCGATGGGTCGTCGTAGATTTTTGCAGAAAAAACTGGGTTTAGCTCAACGAAATAGTTCTAAACATAGTGCGGTTTGGTTCTGGGTCAATGAACGGGTTGATGTCAGTGATTTTGTTCCCAAAAGTAACCAAAACTGGCATGAGCGTGTCCCGGGAAATCAACGATATTATTCAACCAATCACTTGTGTGGAAAAGGCTACTGGATTTGGATGATTCCCCTCCCCAATAACTATACCAGTATTGGGATTGTCACTGATGAAACGGTTCATCCTTTCAAACAACATAACACTGAGGAAAAAACATTTAATTGGCTCCAAACCTATGAACCTACTTTAGCTAATCATCTTCAAGGGATTTCAACTCAAAAATTTATGAAGATGCCTCACTATAGCTATTCCTCTAAACAAATTTTTTCAAATAATCGTTGGGCTTGTGTTGGTGAAGCTGGAGTATTTCCCGATCCCTTCTATTCTCCTGGTACTGACCTAATTGGATTTGGAAATTCTCTCGTCACTCAGATGATTGAAGCGGATTTGCAAGGTAACTTGACTTCAGAAATAGTCGCGGAAGCCAATCGCTTTTTACTCACTTATGCCGAAGGGGTAAAAGATAATATTCATAAGGTTTACTCCTGCTTTGATAAAGATTTAGTGATGGCAATTAAGGTAATTTGGGATACCCTATCCGGCTGGGCATTTAGTGCGCCTCTGATGTTTAATTCGATTTTCCTTGACTCTGAAAAACGGGCAAAAATTCGTCAAGGTTCAGGTCGATTTTTTCTGTTAGCTCACCGGATGCAAAAGTTGTTTATAGACTGGGCAGAACTCTCGCAAAATCGGGGAACTTATGAGTATCTTGATTACTTAGAAATGGATTTCATCAAGCAATTGCGATCGCGGAATTTACAATCCAATAAAACGGAACAGCAACTCATTGATGATCATATTGCTAGTTTGGAAATGTTTGAGGAACTTGCCCAGGTTATTTTTCGCATGGCACTTGAAGATACAATGCCTGAAAAATTAGCTGATTTTCCGGAGTCTGCCTGGTTAAATGCTTGGGCAATTAGCCTCAATGAACACCGATGGGAAAAGGATGGATTATTCCGCCCCAGAACTCAACCCCGTGACTTGCATCCAATGACTCAACAACTCCGAAAAAAGATTCACTTCCCTTCAGTTGTTAAGCAACCTGTTACGGTTTAAGGATTCATTTTCTATCATCAATGAGGTGAGTGAAATACCCACCTCTTTTCCAAAAGATTGACCAAAATTAGGAGTTTACGATGACAAAGACCACACAGTTAAAAACCTCAGTCTGTATTCTTGGTTGCGGTCCAGCTGGTATTGTTCTCGGCAATATTTTGCTCAGAAATGGAATCGATTGTATTGTGATTGATAAGTATAATCGTGAAGAAATTTATGCCAGAGGACGAGCCGGAGTGATTGAAAGTACAACAGTTCAAGTCCTTAAAAAAAATGACCTGGCGGATACCCTGCTGAAAAATGCTTATACTCACGGTTCTTGTGAGTTTCGCTATCCTGATAAAAGCCTAACTTTTGAATATGGAAGCTTAAGTGGAGGAGATGTTCATTATGTTTATCCTCAAAGTGATCTCAACGATGATTTGATTGAAAAATATATCAAGGATGGTGGTAAGTTACTTTTTCATCATGAAGGAAAAAAGATTGTTCAAAGTGATGACAAAGTCGAAGTTGAATGTTATGATTTAGATAGTCAAAAAACTGTAACGATTCAAGCGGATTTTGTAGCTGGATGTGATGGTTATCATGGGTTAGCTCGTCAATCTGTTCCCCCTGAAGCTGTAGAGATTTACAGCAAACAATACAACTATCGCTGGTTAGCAATTTTAGCCTACGCTCCCCCTTCAGCCCAGTATACTCTTTATGGTGTACATCCAGATGGTTTTGCAGCTCATATGCTTCGCAATAGCAAGATTTCTCGCTATTACCTTCAAATTCCCAGCACCGATACTTTAGAAGATTGGTCAGATG
>NZ_JAAHGK010001190.1:0-2373 GCF_010672505.1 Okeania sp. SIO2B9
TTAATTTGGCACAGATACTTATCTAATCCAATTAATTTTTCTTGGCTGCTAGTATTTCAAGTGTAGTATAAGTGTAGTTTTTGAATTTATATGGATTCTGGATGTAGAATCTCCAATTTGACTTGAGATATTTAGATTAGCAATAATTATCTTATAGTTTTGTAATTTTAATAATGAATATAAAAAAAATATAAGCGTACCATTTTAAGAAATGTTAAGATGGTAGGTAATAATACTTGAGGACATTAATTACGTTATCTAAGCCGACTTTTGACGATCATTCCCTAAGTGAATCTTTTTATCAAACACTCATTAATCTTTTCTATGAAGCTTTAAGTCTTTCCACTCAATCCTTATTAGGTGAATGTAGTTTTGGCTTTGCTCCCGACTCCCTTGGAGTCAAAACTTTTTTTATTATCGCTCCTTCTATATTAGATGCAGATCGACTAATTCAAGATATTGACAGTCTCAAAAATCGAGTAATGTCTTTAATGGGAGGAGTAGGCAAACTTGCTATTTGTGTCAATCCATTGAAAGAAACAGAGGAGATTAATTCTCAGAATCACGAAGAGGAAACATTTGGAGTCTGTCTTGATCAAACCCAAGAATTTTTACCACAGTATATGATGTGTAAAATTTTTCCTATAGACTTATCCAATCAAAATCTAGATTAATTTTTCCATCCAGTTAGATACTTTTGATATCTAAAACTTTTCAAATATTTTTTTTAGTTCAACCTCCGAAATAACTTTGCCGGAAGGATTTTTAATTTTAACTTTGTCGTTAAAATCATCGCTACCTTCATTGTATTTAATTGGTAACAATACATATCTTCCTTGATAGAGAGTTTTATCGGAGGTAATCGTAAATTCTAAATCTTGATTATAAGTGTTCTTTGCATAC
This sequence comes from Okeania sp. SIO2B9, assembly GCF_010672505.1. NCBI lineage: Bacteria > Bacillati > Cyanobacteriota > Cyanophyceae > Oscillatoriales > Microcoleaceae > Okeania > Okeania sp. SIO2B9. Next base: position 904 of record NZ_JAAHGK010001190.1, read on the forward strand.
TGTAAATGTAATCTAGTGATAAATGCTTGTTCGTGATTCATACCCAACTCATTCAACTCTTGAGAATCTAACGGTATTGTATTACACGGGTCACAAAAACCTGTATCCCAAGCATATTCTATAACTACAATTTCTTTTCTTGTAGCTTGAATAGTTGAAGTCAACAATTCTCGATAAAATTCGCCAAATTTTGACTCTATATTTAGTGGCACATCAAAGTTACTAGGAATCACCACATTTTCATAATTATTAACTTCAGCACGACCAGTTTTACTCAAAAAATAAACGACGATATTCAGAGTATCCTCTGAGTTAATTTTTCCCAATTGAAAAGGTAACATAATCTGAGGATAATTCTTAACAGTAAACTGAAGAGGTCTTAAATTTTGAAAACCTAGTTTTTCTTGTGCTTCTAAGTTAACCCTTACCACAAAAAAGAAAAGTTTCTTATTAATATAAGGTTTCAGATATTTAGCAGCACCTCTAGGAATTTTATACTGATTTTCCCTTAACCAACTTTCCAAAGAATTAGACTCTGTTGCACTTAAAATAACAATATCATATTCTCCCGCCGTGAAGCTTTCTATAACTCTTACATTTTGACGGGGATATCTACCTATATCTGCCTCATATCTACCTCTATAAGCACCGTCTTCGTCATAACCCTTATAAGAATGATATTCAACTAACCTAGGAGCAGTAAAATCATCTAAGCGTTGAAAAAGTTTTGGTGAAATAACTTTTACATCTTGCTTTTTGAGTACAACTGGTACTGGTAAAATCAGAGCAAACTCTTCAGGTTCCCCCTTATAATCAAAAGCTAAACTGTAAGTTGTTTGATTGTCTTGATGAGCGATCGCCACTTGTGAGCGGTTATTAAACATTTCAGCATCAACTTTTGCCACAAAAAAGCCACAAAAACTTCTAACTTTTTTGACATCTATAGACATAGAAACTAATATTAAGCTTCCTACTATAGATAATTTGATGATTTTTTTTAGCCTTAGTTTTAAAAACATAACATTCAATAATGGATAATGGATAATGGATAATTGATAATTACCTCTCCCTCAAAGAAAGAGGATTGAATCAAAGGAAAATTTTTTATTTTTTCTCCTTTAAAAGAGAGGCTTTAAACCTTAATTATTCGGTAAATAAATATAGGAATTTTCAAATTAAAGATACACGAGTTTCGGATATTAGAGAACAGGGAAAAACTACAAAGATAGAAACTAATATTAGTAAGCATTTAGCCATCAGCTATCAGCTATCAGCTATGAGTTATTAACTCATTATCTTGGAAGAAGGAATTAGTAGTCAAGGACTGAAATATGTTTGCGCAGTATTCCGCAGGAAATGAAATATTTATGTCAGCTAACCTTAGTCTTTGCTTGATTCAAATAAAAGCTGATAGCTGACTGCTAATAGCTGTTTGCGCAGCATTCCGCAGGAAATGCTTACTAATATTCA
>NZ_JAAHGK010001191.1:0-2370 GCF_010672505.1 Okeania sp. SIO2B9
TCAGGAAACCGAAAAATTATGAAAAATGACTGCCAGAATCATAAAACCCAGATGGGTATTGAACTTGTAACTTCTTAAATAGATACCAAATGGCTTCTATAAACAAGTCTCCGCGATCATAGAAAATGGGATCTATTTTTCACAGTATAAGCTGCGAAAAACTACCCTATAAGTTCTAATACTATACCTTAATTCAGTAAAATTCTATTCTGAAAAGATTGGTAGTTTTTCTCAAAAAAAAGTTTTTTAACATAAAAAAAATCTAGTTATTGGATTAAAAAATTTTTACGAATAGAAAGTAAAATTACTATACAAGCAACCTTCAATAACCAAGGAATAACGTTAAAAAACCATATTAATCCAATGAATCCTATACAGGGTGCGAGCAAGCGAGGAATCCCATCCAGAGTTTTGACATCAGAATTGACACTGACAAAAATAGCCAGACAAGAAATACATAAGGGAATTATATAGTTCAGATTCATGGTATTTATGAGTGATTTATAAATTAATGAGCGATCTAGATAAACAGTATAGCTAAAGATCGAATAAGTTCCCATCTTAGAGCTGATTTATAAAGTAAATATTAAAAGGATAAATAAGGCTTCATTGACTTTCAATCTGAGGTATAATTTGACCTTGGGATTGCACACAAAACAGAATTAGTGCAAAAATCAAAATATATAATAGTTGCAATAACCATATTTTATTTGCAATTGGCGACTTGAGAATAACAGTGAAATCACTGAAAAATTACTGATAAGTTTTCTGCCCTCAGTGGAAGCACGGAAACCTCCAAACTGTCAAAGTTTTTAGGTGAAATTTGAGTTCCTCAACTAAAAAAGTAAAAGCATAAACTTATTAATTTTATTCATCATTAAACGAATAAATTCCTGAAATAATTCAGGAAGATCGGCATTTGCAGAAACTAAAGTAGTTAATTTCAATTATTCAAGGTAAGTTACTAAAAGTTTTTAACCATGTTAGGTAAATTTTTCCACAAACCAGAAGCAGAAAATAGCGATCGCGTTCCTCCCGGTCAATACTTGGCTAAAGGCTTCCCCGTACTGACTTATGGCGAAACTCCTAATATCAGTACAGATACATGGGAATTGAAAGTATGGGGTTTGGCTAAACCATTAACCTTTACTTGGTCAGACTTAATGGCCATGCCACAAAATCACTTCACAGCAGATTTTCATTGTGTGACTCGCTGGTCAAAACTAGATGTTCAGTGGACAGGAGTAAAAGTTACAGATTTGATGGGTCATGTAGAAGTCGATCCTAAAGCTGTCCATATTATGGAACATTGTTATGGAGGCTATACTACTAATATTTCTGTGACTGATTTTCTCAGAGAAGAAAATTTCTTTGCCCACACTTTATTTGGTGAGCCATTACCAGCAGATCATGGTGGCCCTGTGCGATTGGTAGTTCCTCACCTCTATGCTTGGAAAAGTGCCAAATGGATTAATGGATTAGAATTCCTCAAAGATGAAGAGTTAGGTTTCTGGGAGAAGAATGGTTATCACACAAGAGGTGAACCTTGGGCAGAAGAGCGTTATAGTAGCTCTGGTTTTTAAGTATATTTTTTGGCGAAGAGTTGTCTAGTTTTTAGATAGTAAAGTTAACCTGGTATTACAACTGCGAATATTGATCGTGATTTTTCCATCAGAGTTTTTGATGTTTTTAAAGAATGTATAGACAGATGTTCCATGAAATGACTTTACTCAGGATTTTAGAAAATGTATATTTATCACAGTTTTCATTTTAGGCGATCGCTATATATTTATAGCTTTTCTAGATTTTCTGAATATTTATGGCAGCACCAATAAATTGTATATGTGATGAATAAAAAAGTTTCATTACTCTGACGTGAAGATTCACTTTTATACCAATTTGATCAATGTTTGCTACATTTTCTTGAGTAAGGGAGTAGGGGAGTGGGAGACCCACCCCTAACCCATCCCATTAGGGGGAGTGGGTGAGAAGTAAACATAAGAATAATTAGGGCTTACCGATCAAAGATAAAAGCATTGATATATCAAGGTTTTAGCTGTTTTAGGTTGAAAAAAGTGCGCCTGTTTTTGCTCAAGAAAGCTCAAAAAACTAGCATTTTGTGCAAGAGTTGGGCAGAAAAATGGCGTTGCATAATTGCGGGATGATAATCACATTTGCACCCATCTGAAAATGTTGATAGATTAAAACAAATTTTTTGACACATATCAAAATCATCCCATGATGATGCAACGCCGAAAAATTAAGGGACAAAACTTAGCTCCTACCTCTTCTACATTCCCCGTCCCTCCTGTCTCCTGTCTCCTGTCTCCTGTCTCCTCCCCTCACCCATAAGACTTTTTCAGCAAACCC
>NZ_JAAHGK010001192.1:0-2363 GCF_010672505.1 Okeania sp. SIO2B9
TGGTATCCGCCTCCCCTTTTAAGGGGATAATAAGCGGTCGTTAGCGCAGCTTCCCGTAGGGTGGGATGGCGATCTTCGGAGCGGGTCTGCACTCTTCGGGTCTCCTCGCCATATCCAATCGACCAAGAGAAGAAAAATTTTCATGATTAGTCAATCCTCTTCTTTTCAAGGAGAGGTAATAATTAATAATGAATAATTAATTATTAATTGTTGAACTGCCTTCACAGATATTACTAAATCAATATCACCACCTCTTCAAGATCCGGATCACAGTACAATCCCGAAAAATTACTGAAAATAAGAATATGTTGAGGAACAAACAAAGAACTCAACTATGTATTGTCAACATCTTACTTTTTTAGGGTCAATCTAATCATGACTATTTCACAATTCATCAAAAAACTTTCAGCAACCTTTGCTGGAACAGCTTTCGCTGCTCTCAGTGGCATCACAGCAGCTCAGGCAATTTCCATAACTCCCACCAATAACGGCAATGATTTAGTTAATGAAATCTTAGGCAGTGGGATTACCATTGCACCAGATTCTATCAACTATATAGGTACAGGAGGTGCTTCAGGAATTTTCACCAATGGATTATCATCTGGTATTGGCATCGATAGCGGTATTATTCTGACTACAGGTACAGCTACGGATGCCGAAGGTCCGAATAATTCAGATGAGCAAACTACCGATAATGAATTGCCTGGAGATTCAGATTTGGATGGGTTGATTCCTGGATTCACTACCGAGGATGCAACAATTCTGGAATTTGACTTTGAAAGTGAAGGAGGAGACCTTTACTTCAATTATGTATTTGCTTCTGAAGAATATGTAGAATGGACAAACTCTGAATTTAATGATGTCTTCGGTTTCTTCCTAAATGGAACCAATATTGCTCTAATTCCTGGTACATCTACTCCAGTTGCCATCAATACAGTTAATGGAGGAAAACCTCTAGGAACTAAAGCGAGTAACCCGGAATTTTTCAATAACAATGACCCTAGTGAGGGGGGGCCATTTTTTGATATAGAATATGATGGTTTTACTAATCTATTTACTGCCCAAGCATTAGGACTGAGTGCTGGAAGTCATCGTATTAGATTAGCGATCGCTGATGCTGGTGATGCGAAACTCGATTCTGCTGTATTTATCCAGGCAAATAGTTTTTCAGATATACCTATTGATCCTCAATCAATTGAAGATGTTCCTGAACCTTCTGTATTAATTGGATTATTAGTAGTTGGTTTTGCTGGTTCGTGGCTCAAGAAAAATATCAACAAAATTTAATATTATGTTTGTTGAATAGTTACAGCATATTCGAGATTAATGTGCTATAATTAAATCGGTAAATATTTTTTGCTTGTTCGATATCGGGCCTCCCCACCTTCCCGGCCTCCCTACTCCCTACTCCCTAAAACCATCAATACAATATATTTACTTCGTGTCTGTAAGAAACTGTTAAGTCTTAGATGGCATTTTTCTCGACATTTATGGACAACTGTTGACAAAATGTATAGGTATAACCGTCTTTTTTATATACAACTTTTAATTTGCTCACATGAACACTTTTTGCTTTCTGTCCTGGCACTGGGAAGTTAAAACTATTTGATTTTGAGAGAGGATTAACTCTACCTACTTCCTCAGTTTCAATGAAAGATACTAAATCTCCACTATTCCAACCTCAGAAATACCTGTGAGAAATGCTTAATCATGTTTCTGTAAAATTTGTCAAAGGTTTATGAGCACGGGCGTTTTCTCAGCCCTCCCATTAATTGTTGATACAGGATGAAATTATAGGCAGTAAAAACTAGAATAAAGTGACGCATTAAACTGGTTTTATTTATCACTTGATACTCTCTTAAACCTAACCAACCCTTCGCTTCTCTATAAAATTTTTCGATATAGTTTCTCTGGGAAAAAGTAGTAATATCATGTCCGGATAATTAGTGATCAAAAACTTCCTTCTTTTTTTATCCTGACTCCTGACTCGGTATTCATGACTCCTGACTCTTCCGTCGTTATTTATAAATATTCAACCGGCCATCATATAACTATCCATTCTCCTGTCACACTTTTATATGGTTTATTTGTAATTAAATAATCAATTTCAGTTGCCGATTTTACAGAACTACTATTCATCTTGGATAAATACGATACTTATATCTGAGCTTTCATAATTTAACTCGTGCACTAACGAAATGATACCATATTTATCAAACCAAAAGTAAATGAAAAGTCGCCCTCAAAGGACGAGACTTCAGAACCAGTTTTTCGGTGAAATAATCGTTCAAGATTAGTGTCAATAAAAATTTTCAGTTTGTATAATCTCATTACAGTCATGGATTGAGATTATACAAACTGAA
>NZ_JAAHGK010001193.1:0-2361 GCF_010672505.1 Okeania sp. SIO2B9
TTTAAAGTTTTGATATTTCGACATCTTTCTTTTAAGAAGGAAGAAGGAAGAAGGAGGCTTTAGTTATCTAGGAGACAAGAAAATATTACATTGTCTAAATTTTAAATTTTTGATATTTCGACATCTTTCTTTTCAGAAGGAAGAAGGAGGCTTTAGTTATCTAGGAGACAAGAAAATATTACATTGTCTAAATTTTAAATTTTTGATATTTCGGCATCTTTTCTTTCAGAAGGAAGAAGGAAGAAGGAAGAAGAAAGAAGAAGACTTTATACCAATTATCATGCATTAGTGCTATGGTTGCGTAATACTTCAGTTATTAACTAATTCGTAGAATCCGAATTACTTTTCAGAAGGAAGAAGAAAGAAGGAGGCTTTAGTTATCTAGGAGAGAAGAAAAGAGTGCATCTCATAGCAAGCAAAAATACTTTGTTTCTATATATTCCCTGTTGCCAGATGAGCTGTTGCCTGTTGCCTAAAAGCAATAAATTTTTGGCTTTATTCACTCATTGAGATACACCCGAAGAAAATATTACATTGTCTAAATTTTAAACTTTTGATATTTCGGAACCTTTCCTTTTTGACTTTTTAACTCATACTAATTCAAGCTCTAATCAAACTTACACCTGACTGCTGAATGCTGAATGCTTACATAATCTTGCTCTTGATTAAGCAAAATTATTTAATACTAAATCTATAGCTATAGATAGTTAAATATCACTCAAAATTATAATTTTTTGATAACTTCAATCTATGTTTAATTCCAGGTAAAATAAACCAATGAATATGAAATTATCATCCTAGAAACTGAGCAATAAAAAAAATGACTACTCAAACAAATTCACAAACCCTACTAACTCCCTTAATGATGGGAGATTTAACCCTAAAAAATCGAGTTGTCATGGCTCCAATGACCCGATCGCGAGCAGGCACAGAGCGAATGCCCAATGCGATGATGGCCGAATATTATGCTCAAAGAGCTGGGGCAGGTTTAATCATTTCAGAAGCAACTGTCATTTCCAAACAAGCTAATGGTTGGCTAAATACACCAGGCATTTACTCAGACGAACAGACAGAAGCTTGGAAACAAGTTGTAGATGCTGTCCATAGCAAAGGAACTCCTATGTTCCTTCAACTTTGGCACTGTGGACGAGCTTCTCATAGCAGCTTTCAGGAAAATGGTCAATTGCCAGTAGCGCCCTCTGCTATTAAGTTGAATCAAGAATACATTCATACTCCCATTGGCAAACAACCATTAGAAACTCCTCGCGCTCTAGAAACAGAAGAGATTCCGGGAATTGTAGAAGATTATCGTTTAGCTGCCGAACGTGCAAAGTCTGCTGGTTTTGATGGAGTAGAGATTCACGGAGCAAATGGCTATTTGATTGACGAATTTCTACAGTCAAAAACTAATCATCGGAGCGATCGCTATGGTGGCCGTCTGGAAAACAGATTTCAGTTTCTCAAAGAAATTGTAGAGTCTATTTTAACTGTTTGGCCTGCTAATAGAGTTGGGGTAAGAATTTCTCCTAATGGTAATTTTAACGATATGGGTTCGCCAGATTTTCGGGAAACTTTTATTTATGTTGCGCAACAGTTAAATAATTATGGGTTAACTTATCTTCACGTTATGGATGGTTTAGCTTTTGGTTATCACGAATTAGGTGAACCGATGACTTTGGCTGAATTTAGAGAGGTATTCACCAGCACTCTTATCGGAAATTGTGGATATACTCAAGAAACTGCTGAAACAGCAATTCAAGCTGGAAATGCCGATCTAATTGCTTTTGGACGACCCTTTATGAGTAATCCAGATTTAGTAGAACGTTTTACTAATGGCTATCCTCTTAATCCACCTGCTGATGTAAAAATTTGGTATTCATTTGACAAAGAAGGATATATTGATTTTCCCACTTATCAACAATCCCCAGTAATTAGATCAGGAGTCAGGAGTCAGGAGTTAGGAGTCAGGAGTTAGGAGTCAGTAGTTAGAAAAGAGTTTTTCAGTGACTTTAGAGTCAGAAATAGGTATAGTCCAATAGGGTTCAGTTAAGGTTTTTTTTGGCAGTTCTGTCATCTGAAAACCTCATGTACATCTAATAGTTCCATACCTTATGAGTTTTGGTCTTATCTGATTGCGCAGCATGACCTAGGAAACTGTATTGAGGTATAATCCCCACTGTTGTTTTGGGCAAAAATTTACCACTAATATCAGTTTTATATGAGGTTGCATAGAATGATGAAATTCATTAAATCGATCTATCTTTATCTAGGCTTACCTGCGGTCAATTCTGCTTGAAATATTATTCTATGCAGCTTCATTTCAATTTGGTATAATTGAATTTCATACATTTATTCAGCAAG
>NZ_JAAHGK010001194.1:0-2360 GCF_010672505.1 Okeania sp. SIO2B9
TTGGCAACATCAAAAATTTCTGCCAACAGCCAATTGAAAATCGGAAAGCAGCTATTGATTTATTCATTAAAATTGACGGAATTTCAGCTCAGAAAATAGCCGATATTAATGAGAAAATTCGACAAATCCCTAAATCAATTGACATTTTAGATAATTCTTGTCTGGTGAGATTTGATGGATTGGACAGAAATGCTCGCGTGATTAGAGTAATTGGATATACTAACAATTTAGATAAGTATTATAGCTCTTATGACCAATTGAATTTGGCAATTTTGGCTTTATTGGAGCAAGAGGGAATAGATTTATTTAATATTAATATTATTAGTGATACAGAAACTTATAAAAGTTGGCAGTCTAGTCAAAATTTAGGGATTGAACAAGGGAATAGAGAATATATAAATCCTATTTAAGTTGTAATATTTTCCTGGCAGCTAGGAGTCATATCAAGTTCGGTAGCATCGTTATTGTAAAGGTAAGGAAGAAGGAAGAAGGAAGAGGGAAGAAGTGAAGAGGGAAGAAGGCTTTAGTTATCTAGAATAGAAGACTTAAAAGTCCAAAAAACCTGAAATTTTTTGTAGATATTCACCCTTGGGTTTACACAAACGATACCAGCGGACATGATACCAGGAATCAGGAGTCAGGAGTCATAGTTTTCAATGTTTTCAACTCAGATTAACTATTAGAAAAAATATTACCGAATAATTAATCCAAACTTCAGTATGCTCAGGACTTACGCAGAGACTCTGCATATAGCGAGGGCGCCATTCGGAGCTTTGCGGAGCGCAAATGCCATTTGCTCCTACAGATGGTGGTTTAAAGGTCAATTTGCGTAAGTCCTGATGCTGATTTTAGAGAGGCTAATTTGACTGATGCTAGCCTCCAAAATGCTGATTTAATGTTGGCAAATTTACAAGGTGCAAAACTGACACGAGCTAATCTAAAACACGCTAATCTTCAAGATGCAAAATTTCAGGCAGCTCAGATGGTTAATGGAAATTTCCAAGGTGCAAACTTAACTTATGCAAATTTGGAAGGTGCTAATTTAGCAAATGCTGAGTTAAGCAACAGTCGTTTGACAGGAGCAATACTCAGAGGAGCTAATTTACAGGGAGCAATTTTAGAAAAAGCTGACTTTGAGAACGCAAATTTAGCAGGTGTTAATTTTAAGGGAGCACATTTAGAGGGTGCAAATTTTCAAGGAGCAGTAACTCCAAAGGAGGCAATATTGATACTAGGGCGAATCAAATACAAGCTAGTTCCTCCATCTCCTTTGGAGGAAATTTCACCTTGACAGCAGAGGGTAATATTTTTACTGAAAAAATACTGGCCTCATCTAACGAAAGTGGAAATGGAGGAAATATTAATATTCAAGCAGGAGGAAACATTGATACTACTATTGATCGCCTTGACTCTAGTTCTAGAGACCGAGATGCAGGGGAAATTACTCTCACAAGTGGAGGTAATATTTTCACAAGTAGTATAAATTCGGGGTTGCCCATTATGGAATGATATTGCCAAAAATTGGTTTAGATTTTGACTAAAAAAAACCTAATATTAATTATTCTAGCAATTGATTAATCCACAATCCAATTCAATCAAAAATATCAAATCATTCGTCACTGTTCAACGCCATAAATTCAAATTCTGGTTCTTTTCTGGGTAGTGGGGGAGACATAACTCTAGATGCAGTTGATACTATTGATACTACTGGTGGGAGATTAAGTTCAGGTTCTGTTGGCACCAACTCTGGCAACTCAGATGATATTAATGTCGAAGCGGGAAGAAGATATCAATACTGAGGAAATTAATTCTAGTGGTGGAGAAAATACTGGGGACATAGAGGTTAGTAGCGATAATGGGGAGGTAAATACGGGAAATATTGAATCACTTGGTGACTCAGAAGACTCAGGTAATATTGATGTTAATGCGGAAGGGGATATAAGTACAGGTAATATTAGTTCTATTAGCAATAATAATACTGGAGATATTTCTGTTAATAGTCAAGAAGGTTCTGTGAATACAAATAATATTGAAACAATTGCCGAAGCTGGAAATTCTGGGGATATAAATATTGTAGCAATAGACGATATAAGTACAGGTAATATTAGTTCTATTGGCAATAATAATAGTGGAGATATTTCTGTTAATAGTCAGGCAAGTTCTGTTAATACAAATAATATTACGACTCAAGCAGAAACAGGTACTGCTGGTGACATTGATATTAGTGCTAGAAATAAAATACAGGTAATATTACTTCCACTGATCCTCAAGGAAGTGGCAATATTAATCTGACCACTGAAGTAGGTAAAATTAATACAGGTGAAGTCTTTACAGATACAGGAAAAATTAATCTTAATCAA
>NZ_JAAHGK010001195.1:0-2360 GCF_010672505.1 Okeania sp. SIO2B9
TTAGTAAATAATCATCAGTAGGTGAAGGAGATCCCTCCGGTTTAGGAGATGATTTTTCTATTTGCACATCATCTTTTTTCTCAGTAGATTCTTCTAATTGTTCGGGAGATTTTTCAGATGATGGTTTAGCTGTTTCCGGTTCATCTTTTTTTTCAGTAGATTCTTCTGTTTCAGCAGATGATTCTTCCGGTTTTTCTTGTTTTTCCCATTCTGCAACTGGTTTAGTTAAAACATTTTTGAAATTGACAGATAATAACAAAACAGACACCTCTTTTGGCGGTTCTCCTTCAACTTCTACTTGAGAATATATAGAAGTACCATCAAAATCTGCTTTTCCTAAAAACAATCTCCTAGTTCGCTCATCTTGAAGTTTAATTTCTACAGTAATTTCTGGTTTTTCTAAACCATATTCAGATAACTGAGAAACAGGAGTATTAATAGAGCGATCGCTTTTTAATCCTGTTATTTGGTCTAACAAAAATTCTACTGTTAGTAAATCAGCTTCTTTTTCTGTAGGTGCAGTTATTTTCCAAGTTGCTTCTTCGGCATTTTCATCCTTTGTTAAAGTTAATATTTCTGATTCTTGTTTGATAGTAATAGCCTGAATTTCTTCTGACTTAAAATTAAACACCTGTTTTTGTTGTTCTTGCAATTCTGCCTGTTGCTGCTTACCTCTAATTTCATAAAAATAAACAAAACCGCCTAAAGCAAGTGCTGTTAATATTAATGTTAAAGTTGTTTTCTTGATTTTCATAACATTTACGAGTTCTGAAAAAAGTTTTCTTCTCGAAGTAAATTAAATTTCAATCCTACATTTTGAACTTCAAAACGTAGTAGAAAGAATAAGGAGTCAGGAATCAGGAGAAAATAACGGTTGCCAATAGAAATAAAACAAATAAATAATTAAGTATTTATGTTTAATATTTTTCTGATAATTTGAGTTTGAAAAAGTTCAACTCCCTTCGGGAGAAGGAATAGGCAACAGGCAACAGTTAAATAAGGACTGGGAGAAGAAAAAAATCTTTTGCCTGTTCTTGGGGTAAGTTAAGTAGGTAGGAACGAAAAAAACAAAGTATGTAATAAAAAGTCAAGTAGCTCATAAGTCTCTTTCCTTTCCTAGGTCATGCTGCGCAAACAGCTCCTGCTGCCCTCTGCCTACTGCCTTTGTCTAAAAATAAACTTTAACGCCTAGCCTACCTACTTAGTCTAAACTCAAGTCTTTAAAGACTGTGTCAAAGTTGTTTTTTGTAATAATATAGTATAGTGATACAGTATGTTTAATATTTTTTGAAAGAGTCACAAATCTAATGAGGAAATTTCAATATTTATGAATATTAATCCAGCTTCTTATTTGCCTTTGCCACCTGGTAATTTAGGATTACCTTTTATTGGAAAAAACAAAATATTTCCCAAGAATTATCAAGACTATATAAAAGAAATGTACGAAAAATATGGTCCTATTTATCAAAGCAGAATTTGAGGTAAAAAATTTATTTACTTTCAAGGATATTAAGCTGTAAAATTTGTTTTCATTAGTTAAAACAAATACTTTACATCACCTATCATTTTCAAAAATTCTCAAATAATTTTTGGTCAAACTGATATTACTAGGTTGGTAGGTAAAGAACATAGAGATAGACAAAAACTATTAGCTCAAGTTCTCAATAAGCAAGGGCTAAATAACTATATTAATACCATTCATAATTTGAGTCAAGGCTATTTTTTAAAATGGATAAAATCTGATTTTGTAGATTTATATTTTGAAATAAATAATTATACTTTAGACCTTGTTTTGAAATTATTGCTAGGTATAGATTCTGCTTCATAAAGTGAAATCGGTAATTATTTAAAAGACATGAAGTCAGGATTAAATACCATTCCGTTAGCTTTTCTTTGGACTAAATTAGGTTGTGCTTTAAAAAGTAAGGATAAATTATTTAATCAATTTGAACAAATCATTGTAAAAAGACAGAAATAGAGTGATTTTGGTTCAGATGTATTAGGTATATTACTTACAGTTCGAGAACAAACGCATAACCAAATAACTATAACAGAAATAGTAGAACAAATGGTTAATCTTTTATCATTAGGAAAAAAGGAATTAAGTTCAGCATTAACTTCTTTTTTGATTTTAACAACAGAGCATTTAGATGTTTTAAACTTACTTCAAATAGAACATGAAAAATTGGATAAATTAGAACCACTATTTTTCGCTAAATTAAAGAAAATGGTTTATCTTGAAGAACTTCTCGAAGTCCACCACTCACAGGAGGAGCTAGCCGTAATACTTCTTTGATAACTTCTTCTAGATAAACCATTTTCTTTAATTTAGCGAAAAATAGTGGTTCTAATTTATCCAA
>NZ_JAAHGK010001196.1:0-2357 GCF_010672505.1 Okeania sp. SIO2B9
CGGCAGCTATATCGCGAAGCGTGATAGAGAAACTTTGGCAATTTTTGGAGATGTCTATTGGTAAGGTAAGTTCCGGCAACTGATGATTTGCGTTGGCGGAGCCTAGCGGCAGCTATATCGCTTCTTAAACCATACTATCAGTCTAAATACTTACTCAACTTTTACCATCTTTGCATACTACATTTTGTCGTGCGGAATGTGGGTTCCAATGGATAAACTATAAGTCTGGAAAATAACCCCAAAATATTTTGTGGTTTACTCAAACAAAAAGTTCTGTAATTATGCGATGGTTGAACCCAACTCAGTATAAAATAGACTATTTAAAATAGTAATATCTAAAATAAGTATGGTTTTTAATTGGTTCCGTCGTCAGTATAATGACAGCTCAGACAAAACTTCAAAGGAGACATCTAAACCTGAAGCTGAAAAAGAACAGAAAGAACAGGCAGAAGATAAAGTTGAATCACAAGCAAAATCAACAGAAGAGTCAGGACAGACAACAGAAGATTATTTGAGTTGGGCTAAAGCAGCTTACAAAAATCTTCAAGAAAAGAAAAAAAATGATTCACAAGAATCTCAAATCGCTACAGAGACCTCTGATGTAGAGGAAAAGCCAGAAAGTCAAACACCCTCAACAGAGACAAAAAGCGAGCCAATCATATCAGATACTCTTCCAATAATAGAGCATATTGCAGCAGAAAAACCAGAACCTACAGAAACAGATACCCTGGTTAAACCAGTTCCAATAGTAGAGGAAACCCCCTCTAGCCAAACAAAACCGACCGAAGTAGAAACTCAAGTAAAGCCAGATTCAATTGTTGAAGAAACTCAAACATCAGAACAACTACCTTTCTGGGCTAAGGCTCAAGCAGAAAGACAAGCAAGGGTAGAACGTCTCAAAGAAACAGCCATAGAAGAACCAGAACCAGAAACTCTTGAGAAAACAACCCTAGAAACTGAACTAGAAGAAATAGACCCCCTCATACTTGATGAAGCATTTCTCTGGTCAGCAGAAATTTTAGCAGCTCAAGGACGTCGCCCAGATCAAGTTTCTGTGGAAGAAATTTCTTGGCTCACGAAATTACGAAAAGGTTTAGATAGAACCCGACGCAACTTACTCAATCAATTACGGGCAATTGTTGGCCAAGGACCGCTAAATCAAGATGCGGTGATGGAAATAGAGTCAATGTTACTGCAAGCTGATGTAGGAGTAGAAGCAACAGACTTAGTTATAGAAACCCTACAAAATAAATTGCGTGAAGAAGTCTTACCCCCAGAAGAAGCGATCGCCTATCTGAAAAGCATTTTAAGAGATATCCTAGATCAGCCATTCAAAGATGCTGAAACAATTAGTCCTGCCTACAACTTAACTTTTGTCCCAGAAAAGGATACTTTGAATATTTGGCTGGTTAATGGTGTAAATGGGGCAGGTAAAACTACAACTATCGGTAAAATTGCTCATTTAGCTACCAAGTCAAACTATAGATGTTTAATCGCAGCAGCAGATACATTTCGAGCAGCGGCAGTAGAACAGTTAAAAATTTGGGGACAACGGAGTGAAGTAGAAGTAATTGCTAATGCAGGAAAAAATACCGATCCAGCAGCGGTAGTGTTTGATGCTATAGTAGCTGCTCAAGTCAGAAATACAGAATTATTACTGGTGGACACTGCTGGAAGACTACAAAACAAGAAAAATTTGATGGACGAACTGAGTAAAATCCACCGCATAGTGCAGAAAAAAGCACCAGATGCAGTGGTGGAATCTCTACTGGTTTTAGATGCTACTCTTGGTCAAAATGGTTTACGGCAAGCAGAAGTATTTGCAAAAGCTGCTAAACTCAGCGGAGTAGTCTTGACAAAACTTGATGGAACTGCTAAGGGTGGTGTTGCACTAGCTGTTGTCAAGCAACTAGGTCTACCGATTCGTTTTATTGGTGTGGGAGAAAGTCTAGAAGACCTCCGTCCATTTTCTAGTTATGAGTTTGTTGAAGCTCTTCTAAGTGGTTAAATATTCAGCACTCTTAATTGTTGAATATTGGTAAAGGTATGGTACTAGCAGTAGTGAAAAAACGGATGTATTTTTCGGTATTAAGTGTAGAAGTAATTAAGGTGGAAGTGTCAGACTATATAATTTTTATTTTCCTATGAGATGATAGTGTTGTTTGGGATATTTTTTAAGTTAAGAATTATCCTTGAAATTTACTTTGAACTACAGGAAATAAAAATAAACAAGCTAGATTTTAAGTTATTTTTCATACTAATTGTTACTAAATACTGAAAAAAATATCAACATTTAGCTTGTTTATTTTTATTTCCTGTAGTTCAAAGTAAATTTCAAGGATAATTCTTAACTTAAA
>NZ_JAAHGK010001197.1:0-2355 GCF_010672505.1 Okeania sp. SIO2B9
AATAGCATTTTTTAGTATTAGTTTAAGTTCTAATGAAATTGGTAATCTATCAATTTATCTTCATAGATTTGATAAAGGTTCACCATCTGATTTTCTCTGTAGATAAACTCCTTTCAACAAAGCTTCTAACCCATACTTTGTCAGTGCATCTGATGCGAGTCCTATTACTCCCAAGAATACGATACCACCAATCATTCCTCCGGGTCCTAACATTGCTAATGCTGCTGTAATTGCTGCAGCACCAGTGAACCCCGTCGTTGCCATTGCAATTAAAAGTATAACACCGGGTAATCCTACACCTGCTATCTTTCTTACAGCTTCATCCATAACTATTTTTTCTTGTTATTAAGTAAAGATTTTTTCTTAGTATAAGAAAAACTGTCTAAATATTTCCTCAGCAATAGTAAAATCACGGAAAACCAACTTATTTTTTATTAATAAAAACAAGAATAATATCATGTCCGGTAGCATCGGTATTGTATAGCAAGGGTAGGGAACACCGGAGCTGGGAACAGGGAACAGTCAGGAATACTTAAGAGCAAGAAAAAAACTTAAATTTCCTGTAGATATTCACCTTTGGGTTTACACAAACGCGCCCCAGCGGACATGATATAAATCCTGAAAAATACTGAAGGGAATTGCTATGAAAATTTAAAAGGTTCCCTATTTCTAGAGAACCTCTTTAATGATAGTTGAAATTTTGAGATAGCTAATAGGCAGATATAGCACTACACACTACAATTAAGACAACTATAAAACTTTAAAGCTTATTATCTGTAAAGTTTTAACTCTAGATGACTGCTGACTGCTGAATGCTAAATGCCGATCGCTATGAAAACTAACCCAATACTTCCTTAGCTTTAGCAACAATGTTATCAACAGTGAAACCAAACTTCTCCAGCACAACACCACCAGGAGCAGAAGCACCAAAAGTATCAACACTCAAAGTTGCACCTTCATCAGTCACATAACGATGCCAACCAAAACTAACACCAGCTTCCACTGCCAAACGCTTCTTCACAGCAGCAGGGAACACAGACTCTTTATAAGCTGCATCTTGCTCTTCAAATAATTCCCAACATGGCATAGAAACCACCCGTACTTTCTTACCTTCCTCACGGAGTTTTTCTGCAGCGTCAACACATTGGTAAGTTTCTCCACCAGTACCAATTAAGATAATATCTGGAGTACCTTCGCCATCACTAATAATATAAGCACCTTTAGCAACCCCATCAATGGAACTACCAGCTAAATTAGGTAAACCTTGGCGAGATAATGCTAACAGAGTAGGTTGAGGATGAGAAGATTTAGCCTTTTCCACTGCAACCTTGTATGCACCAGAAGTTTCATTACCATCTGCAGGACGCATCACAAGTAATTGTGGAATCAAACGTAAAGATGCAATATGCTCAACTGGTTGGTGAGTCGGTCCGTCTTCACCTAAAGCGATAGAGTCGTGAGTCATTACCCAAATAACACCAGCTTCAGCTAAAGCAGACAAACGGATGGAGTTCCGCATATAGTCAGTGAACACCAAGAAGGTTGCACCATAAGGAATTAACCCAGAACCATGGAGAGCAATACCATTACAAATTGCTCCCATACCATGTTCCCGAACACCAAAACGCATATTTCGGTTTTGATATTGACCTTTTTGGAAGTCTCCTAAACCTTTGAGTAGAGTCTTGTTAGAAGGAGCTAAGTCAGCAGAACCACCAATTAACTCTGGTAAAACTCCAGCTATAGCATTTAGTGTTGCACCAGACTGGTTACGAGTTGCATCCTTCTTGCTTTCAGGAGTATATTTAGGAAGTGCATCTGCCCAACCTTCAGGTAACTTACCACTTACCATCCGTTCCAAAGTAGCTGCATCTTCAGGATATTTGGATTTATAGTCGGAGAAAAGTTGATCCCATTCTTCCTGATATTTTGCTCCTCGGTCAACTGCTTGGCGGAAATGACTCAGAGCATCCGCAGGCACTTCAAATTCTGGATATTCCCAACCAAGATTTTTCCTAGTAGCTGCTACTTCATCAGGTCCGAGTGCTGCACCGTGAACATCGTGAGTATCAGCTTTATTAGGAGAACCATAACCAATAAGAGTAGTAACTTTGATCATGGAAGGTTTATCAGTAACCGCTTTCGCTTTTTCAATTGCTTCGGCGATCGCATCTAAACCAGTATTACCATCAGTAACGTGCTGAACGTGCCAACCATAAGCTTCAAAACGCTTACTTACATCTTCAGTAAAGGAAATGTCTGTATGACCGTCAATGGAAATATGGTTATCATCATAGAAAGCAATTAACTTACCTAAACCCCAGTGTCCCGCTAAGGAAGCAGCTTCACCAGAAA
>NZ_JAAHGK010001198.1:0-2353 GCF_010672505.1 Okeania sp. SIO2B9
TACCATAGCTAGTCTATCGGTCCAAAACCAATCACCAGGTTTTGGACTACCACCTCCAGGCCAGGCGTACCATTGCATAACTGCATAGGTTTGTTTATTTGTCCAACTCCTAAAAAATCTAGCTTCTATATCTGATTTATTTTGTTTTCCTGAGTCTGTAATGCTATCTCCATCAGGTGTCTGTGAGGTAAAACTAACTCGCTTGTACGAATCAGTCTTCCAACGATAATACCCATTTATATCCATCCATTCTACTTGAGGCTGGTCTTTTTGTCCATTTTGAGTTAAAAGTAACAAAGTGACAGATTTATTTTCATAGTCAATTTTTTGAAGCAACCACTTATGATCGGCAATTGTTATTTCTTGATGAGATGTTGTTGTCAAATCAGTAATAGTTAATCCATCTTTTCTTATTTGTTTTAAGCTTTTAAGATTAGTAATTTTAGCGGTATTTTCCCATGACCATTTTCCTGCTACATAACCTGGTAAAGTACCTACTACTAAAATGATTAAAAGAAATACCAGTAATACTATTTGTGGAAATTGATACTTTTGGAGATTTTTTAAACTATAAACCATATTGAAGAAGGAAGAAGTTGAGAAGGAAAAAGAAGGAAGTAAATGGGGATAGTCTTTAACAACGGACTTCCTGTCTACAAACCCTAACCAATTGTAGACAGTAAAGGTGAATGTAGGCTATTAAACCCATAAAGAAAAATATTGAAGAAGTTGATAAGGAAGAAGTTGAGAAGGAAGAAGAAGGAAGTAAATGGGGATAGTCTTTAACAACGGACTTCCTGTCTACAAACCCTAACCAATTGTAGACAGTAAAGGTGACTTTAGGCTATTAAACCCATAAAGAAAAATATAAAATCAAAGAAAATTTTATTGATTTTTTGACATTTATTTTAGTTAAGATAAATCTCAAAGCTAGACTCGATCAATAACTTTATTGATTTGCAGGTTCAACTGATGTTGTCAAATGACTGTCTATCCAATTCATCATCAAAACTAATAAACCCAACATACAAGCAGAATACATATCTCCACCCCATCCATCATGCAGCCAATGAAAAGCTTCATCTTGACCTGTACCATGAAAAATTGTTAGTATAGTGTTTCTGATAATATTTGCACTGACGCTAACCACTGTTGCACTAGAAAGTAAAAAAATTGTTTTAACACGACTAGCTATAGCACCAGTCCAGTAAAGTAGCATTAGTGAAACATAGAGACTGGTGAATAACATTTTTAAACCTGCACAATGAGGTGCAACTTCGACAATTCTTCCCCCTACATATAGATATATTTGTTCTACAGTAACATCCATATTTAATTGTGTTAAAATGAAGCCAGCTACTGCAGCAATAAATTTTTGTAGAGGCAAGGCATAAGGTTCTATTAGATAAGGAATATGGTTAGGACTAGCAAGCAAAACGAAAATTAGCGGCATAACCATTAATTTTAATCCAGGAATTCCTTTAAACCAAAGACAAATTCCTGCTAGTATTAATGGAAAAGATAAGTTAATCAGGTCTGGGATACCACTTACATACCAAGCTCCTGCAAGTCCTAATAATATGCCTCCCAATGGGTGAAAAATATTGGGTAATTCTTGCCATTTATGACGATTATTCCAAACAATATAACCAGCAAAAGGTAGACCTATTATTCCATGACTAAAGTATTCATGTTCTATACTTATACTTTTATTTAGCCAGCCATCATACCAATAGATGATTAGAGGAATATACATTAGAAATACTAAGGCAGCGATCGCTATTGTGAGTATGTTCTGTTCAATAGCAATGGGAAATTTTTGGCGAGTTTGCATATTTTTTAGTGTTATTGATATTAATTCAAAATATTAAAGTTTTAGACAGATATGAATCTTTGAAAGAAAACTTCACAAGTTTAACTAGCTTTCAGCTATTAGGTCGGGTTTAAATCACCTTTTTAATTACATTTCTCTCGATTTCAGTATAAATCACTCGCTGTTTGCGTTAGTGCTGCTCCTGCGGAGCATTCCGTCAGGAAATACTTTTTAAATTTAATTTTTGGATAATTAATATTTGGAGATAGCAAAAAAAAGATGCTTCTCATCTTATTATTTATTCTACTTTTTCCTCAATTTTATAGCTAAAATTAATTGTTTTTAGGTGATATTTTTCTGAGAAGACCCTGAATTTTAAAATCAATTAAATTAACAGTTATTAATTAACTATTTTAGAGCTGATTTATCAAGTAAATATTAAGAGGCTGAATTCCTTGCAATACAAAGGTTTTTGGAGTTATAGCCCAATCATACCTAAATCCCTGAGAGTTAGATGAAATAAGGGTTTTAGCTAAGTTT
>NZ_JAAHGK010001199.1:0-2350 GCF_010672505.1 Okeania sp. SIO2B9
GTAGAAAAACAGCAAAAATATGAAATTGATTTATCCCATTATGTTAGTCACCAAGCTAGACTACAAGTTAGTCAAGTTAAAAAGTCTACATCAGCTAAAAATCCTACCTTATTGTCTAATGACGAACTATTATTATCTATCAAACAATTTGTGGGAAAAGTAGAAGGGAATGAAACATATCGAAATTATGCTAAACGGTTTTTAGCTTATACCACAGTCCCCCAATCATATCACCTTTTTAAACACAGTTTTTATGAATATCTAAGTTCATCATTTGATGTTGAATCTCATCATATTCAAGTTCACTTTAAGAATAAACTCTACCACTATTTAAGAAGTATTATGTCTGAACGTAATGATGAGTTATTAAATGAATCTTTAATGATGAAGACTTGCCATAAATTATTAAGCTTTTTTATTGTCCATAGTTCAAAGAAGTCACAGCATTTCTTTTTTATTAATCTGATTGGTAATTTAGGACCTGTAATCACAACAGGACTACTACTAAAGATCTTATTAGTTTGTCAACAACTTAAACCTAACTTAGAAAAACGATTTGCACTCTTATTTAAGCATTATCAATTTTCAACACAAAAAAAAGTTCAATGGTTAGTCAAAGTATTGGAAAATATGCAAATAGCCCTCAGTACAAATTTTGGTAGAATAGACCTTTCTTTCTTTAATTAGCAAGATTTTAGCAAATAAATACAAATTGTTTACCTATATTTTGGGTAATTAATTTCCATTTCTTTTTTTTGCCATACTCCCTAGAACTAAGCGATCACAGAAGTGAAATTTGCTCCTTGATTATAAATTGTAGCGACCAGCAATAAGAAAGCCGTGGACTAGCAATAAGGAACTTTTTCAGCCAGAATTAATTCCAACTAGATTAACATTTGAGCCAGGATTAAATGCAACTGAGCACTGAACATAATATTAGATATTTATTGCCTAATGTTCACGATACTGCCAAGTTTTATAAGTTTCTGTATCACTCAAAATATTCACATAAAATAAATCTATTCCCTCCTGCTCCAATAAAGCCAATATTGCCAAATTTAATTCGTCATAAGCTCTCGAATAATTATCTAAATCATTAGTAAATCCAATTACTCTAATGACACGAGCATTTCTTTCACATCCCTCAAATCTAACTGAACAAGAATCATATAAAATGTCAATTTATTTTGGTATTTCTCGAATTTTATCCCTGATATGAGCTATTTTTTTAGATGAAATACCATCAATTTTAATATACGACATAAAAGCTGCTGTCTTATTTTCAATTGGTTGTTGAGAGAAATTTTTGATGCTACCATCAATCATTTTAGAGTTAGGAATTTTCTGGGTAACTCCCTCATCGGGTATATAAATTGTTGTACTTCTAATACCTATATGTTGTACAGTACACTTCAGACCACTTGGCAGTAAAAGCCAGTCATTTACTCGATACAAAGCGTCAATATAAATTACAATTGTCCCTACCCAATCAACAATAACATCCTTAAATAATAAGCCTAATGACAGACCAAAACCGCCGATTAAACCAAATATTGCAGTAGCAGAAGTTCCCAGTAATACTTCTCCTGCTTTTAGGGCAAAAATTACTATGGCAGTTAACCTCAATAGTTTCGGAATATAGGGGCTAATAATATCATCCAATTCAGTGTCTGTTTGAGCTGATAAAATTCTAAAAAATCCTCCTACAATTGGAGATGTACGGTAGATAATTAGTGTGACATTACCTACTATTGCTAGGTTAATAATTCCTGTAATTGTTTGATTGAATTGGGGATAAATATAATCTGTTAAGATTAATTGTGTAACTCGAAATCCCAGTAAATATATGAACCATGCGATAGGTTGTTTAATAATTGCAATTAATTGATCGTCAAGGGTTGTTTTTGTATTACGAGTTAAAGCCTCAATTCGGTTAATTACAATTGTGGTTAATAATTGTTTTAAGGCTAATGTGGCTATTAAAACCAGGACTATAAAAAATATTATTCTTACTGGTATATTCAGAATTGTGAGATTTTTGATGATTTGCCAAATTGCTTCCATAATTATCCGATATTAGTCAAATAGAGTTCAATAATACCATATTGGGTTTAACAGTTATAATTTAAAAAGGAAGAAGAAAGAGGGCTATCAACAGTATTAAAATAATTGGACAAAGTTAAACATAAATAGACATTTACTATGATAAAGTAGATTTATGTCTAATATCATGTCCGGATAATTAGTGATAAAAAAACTTTCTCCTTCTTCATTCTTTCTACCCTCCTGTCTCCTGTCTCCTGTCTCCTGACTCCTTCGTCGTTTATTTATAACTGTTCAACCGGACATG
>NZ_JAAHGK010000012.1:0-14254 GCF_010672505.1 Okeania sp. SIO2B9
TCATCAGCATATCTGACAACTCTAACTATACTAATTTTTGGCTGCCCTGAATACAAATAAATATAGCACTCGGGGCAGTTGTGTAAAATTATCTGTTAAAAAGGAAGCACTGGAGCTTCGCATAGGGAACAGGAATCGTAGTTTCATACTTTCTGGGAAAAGTTAATAGCCTTTAATTTTATACCCTACTAATAATTTTATACCCTACTAAACTTTTAAATAATTACCTTTTCTTCAAAAAAGAGGATTGACTAAAAAAATATAAGAATTATTTTTTTTATTAAAAGGAGAGTCTTAAAACCTAAAAATATTAATTATTCAGTGAATTTATTGAGTTTTTAATAATCTCTCTTGGTGCGGGTTCCTTTAATACTTTAGTCGTCGCGGGGTCTACTGTTTTTTTGCCTAGTTGATTCAGTCTACAATTCTTGTATTGATTAGTGTAATCTATCAGCCATCGGTGAACCTTTCCCAAAAGGTAGCTTGCCTTCCTTAATAGTTTATCTTTTTTGCCCAAAGAAAATTAACATCTTTGTTCTAGTACAACACAAAGCTTTTTTAATTTATTACACTTGATACTTTTATTCTCCATCTATCTAATAGTTTAGATAAATGTTTATAATTAATTGATTACTTAGCTTCATTTAATTTAACACTTTGTACAAATTATGATTTTGATTTACTTTTAATTTATCATCAATTATGAACAATATTTTATTGATTTATTTCCCAAATATACTGCTAGCGTTACTAAGTTTCTCTCCTTTAGTGTGCTAGAAAAATTATTAATTTCTTATATAATTACGGGTGGTTATAGAGTCATATATTATGCACAGTTTATTCTACAGTAAATCAAAGATAATATTGGGAGCCTTCTAAATATAGTAATTATGAACTTCACTTTATAATTAAGACAAAATAAAAAAAAATCATTCCCTGATAATAATATAGATTATAATTTTACGTTTAGTTAAACTTTAAACTATTGAAGCAAATTATCTATAACACTGAATTGATTGATACAGAATTATTAATTTGTATTAAATACGTTTTTTTTGTATCAACCTATACTTGAAATCTTAAAAAAAACCTTTACTAGAAAAAGTCAAAAAAAAACACCTGTAATCTAAAAACTGTACTTAAAATTTAGTAGAGAAACTCAGGGAAGTCAAAAGATTATGGGACAGCAAAAATTTGGTGTTATCGGTCTAGCTGTAATGGGAGAAAACCTAGCTCTCAACGTAGAACGCAATGGATTTCCCATCTCCGTATACAATCGCAGTAGCGATAAAACCGAGAAATTTATGGCAGAGCGGGCACAAGGTAAAAACGTCCATGCTGCTTACACTCTAGAAGATTTTGTCCAATCTCTAGAAAGACCCCGCAGAATCCTAGTTATGGTAAAAGCAGGAGGACCAGTTGATAAAGTCATCGAACAACTAAAACCTCTCCTAGACAAAGATGATATGATTATCGACGGTGGTAACTCCCTCTACGAAGACACAGAACGTCGCACTAAAGATTTAGAATCCACCGGACTAGGTTTCATGGGGATGGGAGTTAGTGGTGGTGAAGAAGGAGCTTTATGGGGACCTAGTTTAATGCCAGGCGGTACAGAGGCTTCCTACAAAGAGTTAGAAGCAATTTTAACTAAAATAGCAGCTCAAGTTGATGATGGTCCTTGTGTCACTTACATCGGTCCTGGTGGTGCTGGTCATTATGTAAAAATGGTACACAACGGCATTGAGTACGGCGATATGCAGTTAATTGCTGAAGCTTATGACTTACTCAAAAATGCTGTTGGTATTAGTAACGAACAACTCCATGAAATTTTTGCTGAGTGGAATAAAACTCCTGAGTTGGAATCTTTCTTAATTGAAATTACCGCCGACATCTTTACCAAGAAAGATACTGAAACTAGCAATCATCTAGTTGATATGATTATTGACTCTGCTGGACAAAAAGGTACAGGTAGATGGACGGTAATTAATGCTTTAGAGTTGGGTGTTGCTGTTCCAACTATTACCGCTGCTGTTAATGCTCGGATTATGTCTGGTATTAAGGATGAGCGTGTAGCAGCTTCTAAAGAATTAACAGGTCCGACTGGTAAGTATGAAGGCGATGCCCAAGCTATGATTAACAAAGTGCGGGATGCTTTGTATTGTTCTAAGATTTGTTCTTATGCTCAAGCTATGGCATTGTTGGCTGCCGCATCCAAGGAATTTAATTACAATCTGAATTTGGGTGAGTCGGCGCGAATTTGGAAAGGTGGTTGTATTATTCGGGCTGGATTTTTGAATAAAATTAAGAAAGCTTTTGATGAAAATCCTGGTCTACCTAATTTATTGTTAGCACCAGAGTTTAAGCAGACTATTCTCGATCGCCAAGATGCTTGGAGGGAAGTTGTTGCCACTGCTGCTAATTTAGGATTACCTGTTCCTGCCTTTAGTGCTTCTCTGGATTATTTTGATAGTTATCGTCGAGCAACTTTACCTCAAAACTTGACTCAGGCTCAACGGGATTATTTCGGCGCTCACACTTATGAGCGCACTGATAAACCTCGTGGTGAATTCTTCCACACTGAGTGGCCTAGTAAGTAATTCTTTCTGTCTGTTTGACATACTCCCGACGTTGCTCTTACGGGACAACGCGGGATTCTTCAACTCGCAAGTAAACGAATCGCAGTTTCGTGTGAGGTGATGTTCTCCCCCTGTGTTGATAATAATCCTATTTTCTGTATCAGAAGTGCTGAGTTATAGATTAAAGTCAACGACTCCCTCACCAGAGGCGTTGCTCTCCAAAACGGAGCGTGAAAATTTCTCTTCACTCCGCTCCTCAATGAAACGGGACTTGCCAAGTCTACCTCACCACCAACATATCTTCTATCCAACGATAATTCTTTGGAATATCAAACAGTGGTTTGGGCTTGACACTATGTACAGTCAGATTTTGTGCCATAACTTCTATCAATGAAAGTCTTAGTATCGTGGCAGTGTCGATGGAGTAATTGCCAGTTTTTATATTCATCCTTTCCGCCTAATGACTTAGGGACGATATGGTCAAGTTAGATAATGTCTCCATCTTGAAAATGTAATCCACAGTAGAGGCATATTCCTTTTTGCTTCTTTTGTATCTTTATCCTGAACGACATTTACCTGCTTTATAATAGCTTTGGCTGACCAAGATTTAACGAGCAACTTTTGGAGTTTGTGAACTAATGCTACGTTGCCACAACGAGACGCTTGAATAAATCCGTTTCTGTAGCTTAAAGACCATCCTTTCCAACTTTCGCCAGGGGATGTCCTTCCATTTATACATCGGTGTTAACTCAGTGTTCATAACATTACTTGCTACTAACAGGCTTATCTTCCGTTACATCGTGAGTCTGTGAGCGTATCCCAACCATTACAGCTAGGCGTTCGCTTTCTGACCCAATCTTTCCTCAGTACTACCTAGTTTCCTAGAGTTTGCGTCTTGGTTGACTACTGTGGGTATCGACCTCCTCACAGAGTAAATACCAGGGTTATTTTGTTCCGAATAATCATTGTTTTATCCGCTTAGGATGGAACTATCCGCCTTTGCGAGGAAGTGCTTATCAACTAGAAGAGAACTCTGTTGATTCCTAATATTTGTGACCTTTTGGTTCGCCTAGCGTATCAATCTCTTTTCGCTAGTAACTAGCGTAGACGGTTCTATTGTTCCTTCATTTGTGTTATCCATACGGACTTGCTCAGTCTGCATTGACCGCGAGATTAGGTATACTTTTGACGTTTTATCCCCGCTTTATGGATTGATGACCATTCTCTACCATAGGGGATATGCTTTTACTCCCGCACCTGGAGAGTGGGACTTAAGTATTCTTGGATACTGGCTTTCACCCACATGGTTATTCAGTTGACATCTGCATAGGATTTTAAGTGCGGGACTCCGTTGGGAGGATGTCAATAAAGGGGAAATAATTAAAATTATCTCGGAATCACGGTGCAAATATTGCACGCTAAAAAACTTAACTAGCTATCAGTTTGTCCGTTCTGGAATGCTCCGCAAACAGCATTTAGCTGTCAGTTCTCAAATTCGAGGGTTTAAACTCCCCCAAGAGGAGCGAAAAAGCCCGTGATGCGTGTTAACGGGGGATTAAAACCCCCATTATACAAGCAACTAGAAGCTGATTGCTAATAGCTGAGTGCTGAGTGCTACCTCAATATTGAGGTACAGAAGAATCTATTTCCTGACTCCAGGCAGTAATTCCACCTTTGAGATTAGTACCCTCAATACCATTCTCCTTCAGAATACCTAACGCTTTAGCCGATCGCCCACCCATCTTACAATGAGCAATTAAACGATGACCATTCATTAATTCCTTAACCTTTTCCACACCAGAACCCTGCTCAATATCTGGCAATGGTACTAAAACAGACCCAGGAATTTTGGCAATTTCATATTCGTGGGGGTTCCGCACGTCAACTAAGACAAAATCATCCGCTCCACTATCTAATAACTGCTTCAAGTCTTGAACCGTCATTTCTGGAATAGCCATCTTACTTTCTGCCTCCTGTGCTTTAGCTTGAGGAATGCCACAAAACTGTTCATAATCAATCAACTTTTCAATAACTGGTCGTACTGGATTAGGACGCAGTTTCAATTCCCGGAAAGTCATATCTAGAGAATTATAAAGTAACAATCTACCACTCAAAGTTGTACCTTCACCCAAAACAATTTTGATAGTTTCCGTTGCTTGGATAACTCCAATCATTCCTGGCAAAATACCTAACACACCACCCTCTGCACAAGAAGGTACCATTCCTGGAGGCGGGGGTTCGGGGTAAAGGTCGCGGTAGTTAGGTCCACCCTCATAATTAAAGACAGTTGCCTGACCCTCAAAACGGAAAATTGAGCCATAGACATTAGGTTTGTTCAGAAGCACACAAGCATCATTAACCAAATAACGAGTCGGGAAATTATCAGTACCATCAACAACTACATCATAAGACTTGAGAATGTCGAGGGCATTTTCAGAACTTAACCGAGTTTCGTAAAGGTCAACCTGACAGTGAGGATTAATTTCGTGAATCCGATTTTTGGCAGATTCAATTTTTGGCTTACCCACCCAGGAAGTACCATGAATAACCTGTCGTTGTAAATTGGAATGATCGACAATATCGAAATCTACAATTCCAATATTTCCAATTCCTGCTGCTGCTAGATATAACAATAGTGGAGAACCAAGACCGCCTGTGCCTATACATAGAACTTTGGCTGCCTTAAGACGTTTTTGACCATCTAATCCTACTTCCGGTAGAATCAGGTGGCGCGAGTAACGTTGATACTCTTCTGTATTTAACTGGATTTGTTCCAGATTGGGATTTAACATGACAATTTAGGTCTAAAAATTTCTTAGATAAATTATGTGAGGTTTTGTACAGTAGAAAACCTAAACAATTCCGGCAAAGTTAGGTCAAACCTGGTAATGCCAGTCTTGATGTTTATTTCTTGCTTCAAACTAGGATTCTTCCCATTTACAAGCATAATTTCGGGTGCAGCCCACCCTAGTTAATTGATTTACTTCCCTATATTGGGATAATACAACTCCTAAAATTACCTACATTAAACCCGCTATATATCTTATTGCTTATCTTTTAATAATTTCTTCTGTTTGAAATTGACGATTATCGTCAAGAGACCAACTAAGAAAGTCAATCGTTTTACCTTGTTGAACAGAAAGGATAATGTAGGAATATTCTGGCCAGGCGTAGGTACGGTCAAATTCTGAGGGGATGGCTGGATGGTCTGGGTGGGAATGATAGATGGCAATGATGGATAGGTGGCGTTCTCTTGCGGATTTCATTGCTTTGAGCATTAGTTCTGAGGATATGGCATATCTTTTTTCTTCTGTAAATTCTTTTTGTTCCGGCCAATATTCATCTGCTTCTGCTTCCCAGGCATTTTCAGCAGGCCAGACTTCTATAACTGTTTTTGTCTGTTGGTTTTGCTCACCTAATAGTAAGCCACAACATTCATTTGGGTAGGAGGTTTCGGCGTGGGTAGAAATTTTTTGGAAGTGGGAGGGAGGGAGTATTAGGGGCATTTGTTTCAATAAGTAGGGAAATGAAAAAAAGGAAACAGAAAATAATAAGTATGCTCAAAGTTTGATAAGCGACATTAATAATTGTGGTCTATTTACTTAACTGTTAAATATTATAAGTGTTTTAATATTTCTCCCTATTAATACATATTTACCTAACCACAAAAGTACGAACATCACGAATAACTAATTGATTTTCATCTTCAAGCAAATTTCCAGTACAAATAATTGGAGTTTGGTCTAGATTTGCCTGAAAAGCTTTTTTATAGTCTGCGCGATTTAACTCAATTACTACTTCTGACTCTTCTGTATTTGGCTGGATGGATGTAATGATAGTTACTCGTCCTTTTTTATCTTCTTCTCCCCATTCAAGTTTGATAACTTTTCCCTCAACCTTCTCTAGAGATTCTGTCTGAGATGGTTCTTGAAAAAGTGGAGATAATTTTCTTTTTCTTCCTTTTTCTCTTTCCTGAAAGTAAGTTACTACTTTTTTAGATTTGAGTTTTTCTTTTGCCTCTTTTAATTTAGGTAAAGCATCAACATCTATGCTGATTTCAGAGCGAAAATTGGAGGGAAGTTCAGTATTCTTTGAGCGACTTAAATTAAATTTAATTCCTTCTTTACTAACTCCTTGACTCATTTTAAAAATTGCATCACAGAAATTGGAACTAATTCCTGTCTCTACAATTTCTACTAGCTGTTCCCCCTCCTCTATATTTTCAGGAAAATTATTAGTTATCTCTAAAGCATTAAATAGTTTTTTGATAACTTGTCTTTCAAAATTATCAGACAAAGGGTCGGAAACTGGGGATATTATTTTAATAATGTAACTACCTGGTTCAGTTTGACCTATTCGTAATCTTTCCATATAGTCTGTAACTTTTTTAGACCTGCCTCCTTGAAAAAAAGGTCTAGGATTAACAACCGAAGATGAAATAGAATACATCAATTGTTTAGTTGAATCAAAAAGTCTAATTCCATCATCTAAATGAATAGTATTATCTGTTAGATCGGGATAGTCAACTCTAATTCTAATAATATCTAAATTAATATTATTGATTTCATTTATAATCTCAATTATGGGGCGATTTTCTACAATAGATAGGGTGTGCAAAACTTCACTAATCCGAATAGCATAATCTTGAAGACTAGACTGTAAAGGTAGTAAAATTTCATAGTAGTTATCTTCATTATCTTCCTCTGAATGTAGAATCCAAATAGAAGCTTTGTCAGATATTTTTATTTCCTGATTCCATCCTTTTAAATTTAGATAACTAGAAACATATTTGGGATTAATTTCTTTTAGAAAATTAGGATTTCTAATAATTTCTTTTCTGGTCATGGCGCATCTCCTTAATAGCTGCCTACAGGCTCACACGCCTACTGTGGCCTCCAATCATCCTATGTTTAGCGGTCGATTAAACCATGGCGTAATTTCCCGGAGCTTTGAATGATTTTAGTAAAGCTATTGAGCTGATACCGGATTTTATTGAAGCTTATTATAATCGTGGTATTTTACGAATTGAATTAGCAGAATATCAAGGAGTAATTGAGGATTTTACTAATGTAATTAATCTCGATCCTAGTCGCATTGAAGCTTATTATAATCGAGGAAATATTAATAGTATTATTGGTAATTATCAAGTAGCAATTGCGGATTTAAATAAAGTAATTGAATTAGAGCAAAACTTATTTTATGTCTATAGTAATCGTGGTGTTGCTCGTTCTGGAATAGGAGACGCACAAGGTGCAATTGCCGATTTTTATAAAGTAATATAATTAGAGTAAAATGCTGTGGATGCTTATAATAATCGGGGAATTATTCGGCGGAAATTAGGAGATTATCCAGGAGCTATTGCTGATTATTCTAAAGTAATTGAACTGAAACCTAATGATGCTAAAACTTATTTTAATCTGGGAGTTGCTAGGACTGAATTTGGAGATAAACAGGGGGCAATAGAGGATTATAATTGGGCAATTAAACTTAACCCCAATTATGCTAAAACTTATCTAAATCGAGGTAATATTTGGCAAAATTTGGGGAATTATCAGCAAGCAATAGCAGATTTTTCTCAAGCAATTAAATCAAATCCTGAGTTGGCAGATGCTTATAATAATCGGGGTAATATCCGCCGTTTATTGGGAGACGAGTGGGGAGCAATTATTGATTACAACCGGGCGTTAGGAATTGAATCAAATTTACCAGATGCTTACAATAATCGAGGGAATGCTTATAGTTCTTTGGGAAATTATCGGGAGGCAATTTCTAATTACGACCGGGCTTTAAAACTTAATCCAGAACTATTTTTGACTTATCATAATCGGGGTGCTGCTTATTTAGAATTAGGAGATTATGAAGCGGCTTTAGCAGACCTTAATCGAGCCATTGAATTGCAGCCTAATTTTGCTAATGCTTATGAAAGTCGTGGAATTGTATATGAGCAGTTAGGAAATTTGCCAAAAGCTCTGGAAGATTTACAGAAAGCTGCTGAATTGTTTGTAGAAGAAGAGAAAAATTTAGAGTATGAAAGGGTTAAAGAAGTTATTGATAAAATTGAGCGGAATGCTGATATTAAATCAATTTAATAGGGATTTGGGTAAGTTTAACTTTAAAAGCATTTATTTGTTTAATTTTATCTGGTTCAACATCTCCAAAAAATCGATAAGTAACCTCACCAACAACTCCAATAAACTTACTTCGAGAATCAGCAACAATTTCTGTATTAATATCGAAATAACTAGGATATATCGAGTCAAGCGGAATTTAAAAAAATTCCATCCCACTATATTGATCCCAACGATTCAATAAAGAATTAAACACACAATCTTTAGTAGGCATCGGCGTATCATAACTCCCTTGTCGAAAACAAGTAGGAGTAGCAAAATTTAGGGTAATAATTCTCTGAGAATCAGAAGCATTTTCATAGATTTATTGATAAGAAAAAGAGCCTACCCAAGGTCAATCGGGTTTCGGCGTACTAAGAATATTAATAATGTTTAAATTTGCCAGACCTAAATGCCAAGGTTTTTCAGGATTAATATTCAACCAAAGTTGAGTTAATTCGCTGAATAAATTGTCATCTAAAAGAGATACACGCCACCAACAATTAGTACCTGGTGGAATAAATTTTTTATGTTGCCATTGGAGAGTATGGTCGCGACTTTTTGAGGAGCGTTTTTGAGTTTGTAAATGACTAACAGTAAAAGGTTTATTACCAGTAGATTCATGGAGGCGATCGCCTAAATTTCTATCGACGGAACTAACTAAAGTTAAGAACAAAGCATGGAGATGTCTGCCTGTTAGATATTTGGTAGGAATGGGAGATTTAGGGGTTAGGTTGAGGACGAGACTATAGGGCATGGGAAATTAAAAGTCAAAAGTTAAAAGTCAAAAGTTAAAAGTAAGATTTTAGGTACTGGTGTACAAGTAGTAGTATCCTAAAAAAAATCAAGTAGTCAAATGCTATAAATGTCCCGTTTAGCAAAAGTTTTTTTCATAAATAATTTTCCCATCTCGTGCCACATAAAAACCTAATGGTGGAGAACATTTGTTGAGTTATACCACATCAATAATATCGCTGTTAATTTGAAAAATATTTCCCAATCCTATCGGAACTTCAAACCAAGCAAAAGTATTATCTCTCATCATATTTTTGCAAATTTATTCATCATCATATGGTGCAGCAAAATCCCAGTCACTTTTGGCGTGAGTATCCCCTCTAACGCGAGACACAAATAATACCAATATTTTCAGGTAAGGGATTTTTTGGGTAGTTGGGGAGAGAGTTTTTTTAAGTCGGAAAATGATTGTGTTTTCATCTTTAATATGTTCTGAGAAATTGCAAATTTTGACAAAAATGGTTCTACAGGTTCTTGCACAAAGCAACAAAGCCCTTAAGAACCCTAGTATGGATTAATTATCTATATCTTGATACTAATTTAGATTGCCCGCTTCACATTTTTACAGTGATAACTAATTGCTTGTACTGTTACCTCAAAACGTTCGGCAAGTTCTTTAAGAGATACTCCTATAGCATAATCATTTTGAATTTTTTTGATTTGCTGTGGGTTAAGTTTTCGAGTTTTTGACTCAAACAACCGATCAATATTTACATCTTCTGGCTCAGGTAATTCGTATTTGCGTTTAGCAGCATTGATAGAGATGTCGTGCGCTTCAGACAAATTACCTGTATAAAGCTCAGTTGTCATACGCTCAACAAAACCTACAGCTTCAAGTCCCAAAGCTTCAGGAATATGATTACGAGCAATGCGTGGAGTACCATCTATTGTCTCCCATTCTAGGCGCATTTCAGATGCAAGTTTGCCAAATAGTTTGATATAGGTATAGTCAGTCCAGTAGGCAGGTGACTCTCGAATTTCAGCAATAAAGCGAGCATAGGGCAACCGTTCATGTTTATTCCTCAAACGAGCCTCTAACCACTGATGTAGCGCTTCACTGTCAGCTTTTGTGTAAACTCCTTGGATCGCAGTGTATGCCTGGGCATAAAAACCTTCGGTGGCAAACCACTTAAGAAAGTCTTTGATCTTGTCTTGCGTTCCATTGGGTAGCCTTCTTTCTGTGAGAAGTTCAAAAGCAAGATCAATAAACTCTGATACCTCTAGAACTTTATGATAGGGGCTTGTAAGATTACCATAACCCTGTTTTTTATCGTCTTCATCAAATGGTAAGTGATATACTGCAAATCGCTTTTTGTTCTTTTTCATCAAATGGTAAGTGATATACTGCAAATCGCTTTTTATTCTTTGGTAATTCAAAATACTCAATTATGTCGGTGCTATGAAAGTCACCAGGATTTTCATTACGGGTCTGGCGTGTCCACTTCGCTAACTGCTTATAAGTAATGCCAGCATATTCATTTGACATTCGGAAGTTCAAACCTATGTTGGGTTTATTATGCCCAAAAGCATGAGGATTGATAATAATAGCCTCAAACTTCCGGTTTTTGTATCTCAGATTTAGACGTTGCCCTGGTCTTAAGTCCATGTTTGTTTTTTCCTTCTAAATTGATTAAGTAGCAGGGAAAGCTCTTGCATTAAATATTGAGGTTTATGTAAAGCTTTTCGCATCAGTCGTACAGCGACCAAACCAATACCTTTAGCTACTAACTTAGTAATTCCAGAGTAGGGCTAGGATTACGTGTTCATGAACTCACTTGCGATCGCTACTCTCTTGAGACTTTTCCCACACCTTATTACGATAGACAATTCTTGAAAAAACGTCAACTTTATAATTGGGTTCATAGTATTTAACCGCTTTAAATGCTAAATGACCAATAAAAATAACATCTATAACCAATAATTTTGAGACCAAATTCACTTTTTTTTACTTCTGACTTCTGACTTCCGTAAGACGTTCCATGGAACGTCCCTACAGTAGTCTACCCAAATGAAAGCCTCTGTAAAACTAAGACAACGCAATATTCTTCCTTCTGCTATAAAAAAAACCACCCCCAATCAATGGAGGTGGCCCAAACACAATACACACTATTTACAGCAGTCAAAGGAAAGGAGGCAGATAGATCGAGAGCTGAAAACTAAGACAACACAATATTTTCCTTCTTCCTTCTTCCTTCTTCCTTCTTCAAACCTAGTAATCGAAATCTCCACCGCCCATACCAGCGCCAGCAGGAGCACCTTCCTTGGGTTCAGGTTTGTCAACAACAATACACTCAGTTGTCAACACCATACCAGCAATAGAAGCAGCGTTTTGTAGAGCAGAACGAGTTACCTTAGCAGGGTCAACAATACCAGCTTCAAACAAATCTATAAAGTCGTTAGTAGCAGCATTGTAACCAGTATTAAAATCTTTCTCTCTCACGCGCTCGGCAATCACAGCACCATTCTGGCCGGCATTTTCAGCAATGCGCTTTAGAGGAGCTAACAAAGCACGACTCACAATTAAAGCACCAGTTAACTCTTCTGCTTGCAAATTCTCATTTGCCCAATTTTCTAGATCGGGAGCTAGGTGAGCTAGAGTTGTACCGCCACCAGGAACAATACCTTCTTCTACAGCAGCTTTAGTTGCGTTGATAGCGTCTTCCAAGCGTAATTTGCGGTCTTTCATTTCTGTTTCAGTAGCAGCACCAACTTTGATTACAGCTACCCCACCAGCTAACTTAGCTAAACGCTCTTGTAACTTCTCTTTGTCGTAGGAAGATTCAGTTTCTTCCATCTGACGGCGAATTTGGTCGCAACGAGATTTAACTTCTTTTTCGTTACCTTCAGCAACGATGGTAGTGTTGTCCTTGGTGATGTTGATGCGACGAGCTTTACCAAGCATATCTAGTTTGGTGCTTTCTAGTTTCAAACCAGCATCTTCAGTAATAACTTGACCGCCAGTTAATACAGCAATATCTTCTAACATTGCTTTACGGCGATCGCCAAAACCAGGAGCTTTCACAGCAGCTACATTCAACACACCCCGCAAACGGTTAACAACCAGAGTAGCTAAAGCTTCTTTCTCAATATCTTCAGCTAAGATTAATAAAGGTTTGCCAGAACGAGCTACTTGTTCTAATACTGGTACTAAATCTTGTACTAAAGCAATTTTCTTATCAGTAATTAGAATCATTGGTTCTTCGAGTACCGCTTCCATCCGCTCCATATCTGTTGCAAAGTAGGGAGAGATGTAGCCTTTGTCGAAGCGCATACCTTCAGTAATTTCTAGTTCGGTCTGCATTGACTTCCCTTCTTCTAGGGAAATTACGCCTTCCTTGCCCACTTTATCCATTGCTTGGGCAATCATATTACCCACTTCTTCATCGTTACCAGCAGAGATGGAACCAACTTGAGCGATCGCCTTAGAATCTTCAATTTGACGAGCGTGAGATGCAATTTTTTCTACCAAGAAACCTGCTGCTTTATCAACACCGCGCTTGATGGCAATGGGGTTAGCACCTGCAGCTACGTTCCTTAGACCCTCTTTTACAATTGCGTGAGCTAAAACGGTGGCTGTAGTAGTACCGTCACCTGCTGCGTCATTGGTTTTGGAAGCTGCTTGACGAATTAGAGCAACTCCTGTATTTTCAATATGGTCTTCTAGTTCGATTTCTTTAGCGATTGTCACACCATCGTTAACGATTTGAGGAGCGCCAAATTTTTTCTCTAGAACTACGTTCCTACCTTTTGGACCGAGTGTTACTGCTACAGACTCAGCTAGAATATCCATACCTCTTTCGAGGGCGCGACGAGCATTTTCGTTGTAGATAATACGTTTAGCCATAGTTGTAATTCTTATTGATTAGTAATTGTGGATTTGACATCTCCAGGGGTTGAAACACCCTGAATTCTGTGTAAAAAAACACCACAAAAGGGATAAATCCACTTTTGCTTCCAGCCTGTCAACAGACTTCTAGACTCCTCGGGATAGACAAAAATCTATACTGTGAGCTTGCTTTGAGAGTGGTTTCACTCAAGGTATTGGAGCAATCTTCTCGCTGCTCTATTTGTTATTTTATTGATAATTGTTGTTTTAGCACTTTGGCAAACATCAAATAGGTCGAAGAAGTTTGCTAGTGCTATGGAACAACTTGATAATTCTTAGTTAACAATTGCGAGAATATCTTTTTCTGCAAGTAGCACATACTCATCGCCACCGAGTTTGATATCTGTTCCGGCGTATTTGGAGTACAGCACTTTGTCTCCGACTTTAACTTCCATTTCTGCGCGGGAACCATCGTCATTGCGCTTACCAGGACCAGCAGCAGCAACTTCTCCTACTTGGGGTTTTTCTTTTGCATTGTCAGGTAGAAGAATACCACCTGCTGTTTTTTCTTCAGCTGCACTAACTTTGACAAATACGCGATCGCCTAAAGGCTTAACAGTAGAAACACTCAATGTTACGGCTGCCATTGTTTTCCCTCCAGATAAATTTGATTTTTCCTGAGAGGCTAGAATCTGAAGCTAAATTACCCGCTTCGTTTTCTTTTTTAGCACTCTCACTACCTGAGTGCTAATTTAGCTGAATAGGAGTTGCCATTGCAACTGATGAAACTGTACGGGTTCCCGAACTGAGGGATTTGGTTTTTGGTGGTGGTGCATAGTAATGGTAAAGGAAGCACCGGGAGTGTGGGGGAATGGGAGATGAGGAGTGTGGGAGAAATTAAAAAATATGTATTCTACAATTACCATGCAAGACTATCGGTTTTTTCA
>NZ_JAAHGK010000120.1:0-9488 GCF_010672505.1 Okeania sp. SIO2B9
TACAACGTATTTCCGGAATGCTCCGCAAACGAGAACATCTCAAAAAAAATCTGCTGAAAGCTGTTTGCGCAGCATTCCGCAGGAAAAGCTGAACGCTGAGGTGCTTCTTTAATAATTTAAATGCTACCTAAGTTAAGCATTAATTCATGGTAATTGGTATAAATTAATCGAATTAAGCGATCGCGCAAGTAGAACAGAATTCTATCCCTCTAATATAGTTTCACCCCCATCGCGGAGTGTCTTTTTGGACGATAAATCTTGATCGTTGGTAAAAAAATTTAGATGCGTTGTAATACTACAAGAACTTGGTTAGGACATTTTTCAATCCTAAAATCCTTTTACAGTTTGTGATTCCCTATTCCCTGATCCCTACTCCCTAGCGCGTAGGGCTATAATTTTTCAGTTTTCCCCATTTGTGGTTGTCAATAGTATAGTTAGAAAGAATTGGTTAGGACATAGACTAATGACGAATCTTAGACTAGAAAATTTTTTTCCAACTGTCCCCTGTTCCCTGTTCCCTGCTATACAATGTAACGGTTGTTTTAATTTTATTATAGAGTGTGATTGAACGTTACACCTTGCCCGAAATGGGTGAACTTTGGACTGAGAATGCCAAGCTAAAAACTTGGTTACAAGTAGAAATAGCTGTCTGTGAAGCTCAGGCAGAACTTGGGTACATACCTGCTGAGGCAGTAGA
The DNA here is from genome assembly GCF_010672505.1 of Okeania sp. SIO2B9. Classification (NCBI taxonomy): domain Bacteria; kingdom Bacillati; phylum Cyanobacteriota; class Cyanophyceae; order Oscillatoriales; family Microcoleaceae; genus Okeania; species Okeania sp. SIO2B9. Next base: position 698 of record NZ_JAAHGK010000120.1, read on the forward strand.
AGAAATCAAGGCCAAGGCTAATTTTGACCCAAAGCGGGTTCTCGAAATTGAGGCAGAAGTCCGCCATGATGTGATTGCTTTCTTGACAAATGTGAATGAGTATGTTGGTGATGTTGGGCGGTATATTCACTTAGGGTTGACAAGTTCTGACGTTTTGGATACTGCATTAGCATTACAGATGGTTGCGAGTCTGGATCTGTTGTTGTCATGTGTTGAAGAGTTGGGACAAGCAATTCGCTATCAGGCACAACAGCATCGGGAAACTGTGATGGTAGGTCGTTCCCATGGTATTCATGCGGAACCTATAACTTTTGGTTTTAAGTTGGCAGGATGGTTGGCAGAAGTTTGTCGCAACCGCCAGAGATTGGTAAAAATGCGTGATAATATTGCTGTGGGTAAGATTTCTGGAGCAGTGGGAACCTATGCAAATATTGACCCACGAGTTGAGGCGATCGCCTGCCAAAAACTGGGACTTCAACCGGATACTGCATCTACTCAAGTAATTTCACGCGATCGCCATGCTGAGTATGTGCAAACTTTAGCGTTGCTGACTGCTTCTATAGAACGTTTTGCTGTAGAAGTTCGTAACCTTCAACGTACCGATGTTTTAGAGGTTGAGGAATATTTTTCTAAGCGTCAAAAAGGCTCGAGCGCCATGCCCCACAAACGCAACCCCATTCGTTCGGAAAGGTTAACGGGAATGGCGAGAATTGTGCGGGGTCATGCCGTTGCCGCTTTGGAAAATGTTGCTCTCTGGCACGAACGAGATATTTCCCATAGTTCTGTTGAAAGAGTGATTTTGCCGGATGCTTGCATTTTAACTCATTTTATGCTCAAAGAAACTACTAATTTAGTCAAAAATTTGTTAGTTTACCCAGAAAACATGAAGCGAAATATGAATGTTTATGGAGGGGTAATTTTTAGTCAGCGAGTGCTTTTGGCATTAGTAGAAAAAGGCATGATTCGAGAGGATGCTTATCAAATTGTTCAGTCTTGCGCCCATCAAGCTTGGAATCAACCAAATGGTAATTTTCAGGATTTAATTTGCAAAAATGAAGAAATTAAAAGTAAGTTATCTGAGGCAGAAATTGCAGCTTGTTTTGACCCGAAACATCATTTAAAACATTTGGATGATGTGTATCAAAGATTAGGTATTTGAAGTTTTATTTTGAGTATGTAGAGATTTTTTCCCTTGATAGTGACTTTCAAATGTTGAGCGATCAAGATAAGATACACCAAGAAAATACTTGGCTGTTTTTACAAGTTAGGTTGAATTATTGAAGCTATAACTTACTTATTTATTCATACCAAATTTAACGCTATAATTTGGTGAAATTGTTTTTGGTTCTGAATTAATCAGTAATTCCAATTAAGAATTTCGGTAGCTCCTAAACTGAAGTTTCTATAAGAAAAAATCTCAATTTGTAGTTCCGCTAACTGCACCCAATTAAAGTAAGACCGGGTTGAGCGGAACTATGAGTTTGGTGATAATTAGTAAAAATTCATCACGCGCTAATCACGAAACTAATGCTCCAACAGCAACTGGTGGTGCTACTACTGCAACTATTGGAGCGATCGCTAATGCTTTACCAAGCTTACCTATTAGTAGACTAATAAGCTTAAAAATGTAGGTTGGGTTGAGCGGTAGCAAAACCCAACAAAAAGTTACTGGTTTTGAGTTTGTCTGAATCATGAGATTATTTTAGATATTCGCTATGCCACTACAAATAATTTCCTCAACCAAAAATTATACCCTGTAGCAAAATGTGCTTGAAGAAAAGAAGTAGCAGAAAAATTATCACAAGTCCAGGCAGATTTAAAAATAATAGGATTAGGTTTAAAAGTTTATGATTGCTATCGACCTCTATCAGTGACAAAAAAGATGTGGGAAGTTTTGCCAGATTCTTGTTATTTTGCTAATCCTGAGAAAGGTTCTCGACATAATCGTGGTGCTGCAGTTGTCGTCTGCTTCTACTTGTTCCTCAATGATGCAAGTTGACCAGTTTCATAACGTGATGGCAGGTACGAGTATGGCAACGCCGTTTATTACTGGGTTGGTAGCGTTACTGTTGGAAAAGGAGCCGCAGTTAACCCCTGAAGAAATTAAGCAACGTTTGCATTCAAGTAGTTTTATTCCTGGAAAACCTGTTGGCAGTTTCGACCCAAAATGGGGTTTTGGTTTGATCGATGCTGAAAAATTATTGACGTTGGTGAATTAGTGTATGATATTAATCTTAATTATTTTAGGAGTCAACTCACCCCTCGCCCCTCCCCCTCCCAGGAGGGAAATTCAGGAGTCAGGAGTCAGGAGGCATCGAAGGAAGAGAATTGAGAAAGATTTAGCAATGACTAAAGATATAGCAGTATGCGCTAGTATATTCACAAATTGCAGGAACTACCCAATAGATAAAAGTCTGATATAACTCCTAAGAAATAGCCTAGCTATTTGCTGATAGTATTTCTCACAAACATCGATCGTGCTTGTTATTACTAATGATATTAAATCCGGTTGAATACTTATCATATATTTGGGAGTGGGGAGTAGGAGAGTAGGGGCGAATGGCATTAGCGAACGCTCTCAGTAGATTTAGTATCCGTGCAGAGGATCGGTTTTTCCCAGGCTGCTATTAAACAAATGGACATGATATAAGTCCTAAAATATGTTTAAGAACTTATTAAGAATCTATATCAATAAAATTAAGGTTATGTTAGGTGATTTTTTGAATAAATTATAAATAATATCACCCATAAAAAAAAGGATTGTGCATGATGAACATTTCTTGCTACTAGGACTACTAAACTAATTGTTTCTTATATATCTCCTAGATTTTCCTGCTATTTCTTACTTGCTCTCCAACCCCAACTCAATTGATGTAACAGATACCCCTTAATAAAACTTCATATTTTATTGTTGATAAAAAATATTAATTGTGTTCAAATAAAATTATTGATAATAAAGCTCAATTATAGTAGTCCTATTTCCGCTATGTAGAAAATATCCAACAGAGCAAAGGTATAAGGAATAATCATCATCAAAATTTTTATTCTACTTTGGGATTTTTACAAATTATTTAGGACTGCTATAGAGCCTTCTTTAACTGATCTTCATCAGACTGAGGACCAAATCTCTATGCAAACACTTGGCAATTACGAGCAAAAACTAATATTACTACCTCATCTAGCAACATTAGGTATTGGTATCGAAGCAGGGGTACAAACAATCGACACCTATCCCTACTATGTCATCGGTATGCTGCATCTCATCAGTTCTGCTGTTTTGGGAGCAGGAGGTATCTACCATGCAGTTTTAGGGCCGAAACAGCTTGATGAGAAAGGTTTTGGCTACGACTGGGAAGATGGCAACAAGATGACTACTATTTTGGGTATTCATCTAGTGCTGTTGGGGGTGGGAGCATCTCTATTGGTCATTAAAGCAACGGTTTTAGGTGGTATTTACGATCCACTAATAGAACAAGTAAGGTTAATACAGCCTAATCTCGATCCCGTAAGAATTTTCGGTTATCTGTTTGGCTTTAGTCCTAATGGTTGGACAATTACTGGCATGGCTAGCGTAGATAATCTCGAAGATGTGGTCGGTGGTCATGTCTGGGTGAGCCTACTCTGCACTGTTGGTGGTCTATTTCACATTATTTCCAAACCTACGGGTTGGGCAAAACAAATACTAATTTGGTCCGGAGAGGCTTACTTGTCTTACAGTTTAGGGGCACTTGCGATCGCAGGATTTAGCGTAGCTGTCTTTATCTCCACCAACGAAACTGTTTATCCTAGCGTGTTTTATAGTCCTATTGGCAGCGACTCTGTGCGAACTGCTCTTGCTACCGTTCATGCTGGATTAGGTTTCCTAGCTTTGCTCGGACATTTATGGCACGCTTACCGAGCGCGAGCTGCTACTCGTAAAGTATTTTATGGAACGTTCTTTGACTTTATGGCTAAGAATGTTACACCTATTACACCTGCTTGAATAGAAGTCAAAATCTAAGTTCATTGAAGAAGGAGACAGGAGACAGGAGACAGGAGGAAAATTACATGGGGATAGTCTTCGACAAGCCACTCCGCGTCTACGCTCCCCCAAGTAATGCGTGAACATCGCAAGTGACGGTGGGGTATTAAAGCCATAAAGAAAATGATAATTATATAAGGAGAACAATAGTAATGACTGTCGTAACAGATGAGAATCTGCAAATCCCATGGCGGGCAGGTAATGCTCGGCTTGTTAACCTATCTGGCAAGCTATTGGGCGCTCATGTAGCCCATGCTGGCTTAATTGTACTCTGGGCTGGAGCTATTACTTTGTTTGAAGTTGCCAACTTTGATTCCTCCCTACCAATGTACGAACAGGGCTTAATTGTACTGCCTAATCTAGCCCGCTTGGGATTTGGAGTTGGTGAAGGAGGTGTCATTGATACCTACCCCTACTTTGTGATTGGGGTACTGCATTTGATTAGTTCGGCGTTTTTAGGAGCAGGTGGTATATTCCACGCTCTCAGAGGTCCATCTAAACTAGAAGACAAATTTTCTTTCTTTGGCTATAGCTGGGATAATCCAGGTAAAATGACAACTATCCTGGGTATCCATCTAGTCTTATTAGGAATCGGAGCATTTTTACTTGTAGCAAAAGCGATTGCATTTGGAGGGTTATACGATCCAGTAGTTCAAAATTTACGAGTAATATCAAATCCCACTCTAAATCCTATTACCATTTTCGGCTACCTATTTGGTACAGAAGGACGTTTCTGGCTGGCTGGTGTTAACTCTTTAGAAGATGTAGTAGGCGGTCACATTTGGATTGGTGCTATCTGCATTTTGGGTGGTATCTGGCATATTCGCACCGTACCCTTTGACTGGGCTAAAGGCTTATTTGTCTGGTCAGGAGAAGCATATTTGTCTTACAGTATTGGCGCAGTCAGCTTAATGGCATTTGTCGCAACATTGTTTGTGTCCGTTAACTCCCTGGTATTTCCCACAGAATTTTTCGGACCAACTTTGACTCTGGTGTTCGATCGCTTTCCTGTGTTTGTTAGTACTGATGGAGCCTTGACTGCAAGAGTATGGTTGGCAAATGCTCACTTCTGGTTAGGATTTTTCTTCCTGCAAGGACATATATTCCACGCCCTCCGGGCAGCAGGTTATAGCTTCACCGAAGGCAGAGTAGTCACATTTACAAGAGGTCAAGTAAGTTAGTTATGACTGTAACTAAATCAAATCCATTGAGGTTTTTAGGCTTTTCAACAGATAATAATGTTGATGTTGCGAACTATGTTAGTGATTCCCAAGAACCTTATTCTTGGTGGGCAGGTAATTTTCGCTTTGTTAACTTGTCTGGAAAATTATTGGGAGCGCACATTGCTCATGCAGGGTTGATCGTACTCTGGACTGGAGCAATGACTCTGTTTGAGCTATCAAAATTCGATCCTAGTCTACCCATGTACGACCAAGGACTGATTTTGCTGCCCCACATGGCGACTCTGGGTATAGGGGTTGGCGCAAATGGTGAAATTATTGATACTTATCCCTACTTTGCTATTGGTGTTATCCATCTCGTTAGTTCAGCAATTCTAGGCGCTGGTGGCATTTTCCATGCCGTGCTTGGACCTGACAAACTTGATGAAAAGGGATTTGGCTATCAGTGGAATGATGGCAAGAAAATGACTACTATCCTTGGTATTCATCTACTGCTACTGGGGATGGGAGCATTTTTGCTAGTAGCCAAAGCTATGTATTTTGATGGTTTGTATGACCCGGCGATCGCCAATGTGCGACTGATTACTGAACCCACTCTCAACCCACAGACTATCTTCGGTTACCTCGTCGGTATCACCCCTGATGGCTGGACGTTGAAGGGTATGGCTGCTGTCAACTCTTTAGAAGATGTAATAGGCGGTCACATTTGGATTGGTAGTATCTGTATTCTGGGTGGTCTCTGGCATATTAATACTGCTCCTACAAAATGGGCTAAGGGTCTTTTTGTCTGGTCTGGAGAAGCATATCTTGCTTATAGTCAGGCTGCTCTAGCTTACATGGGCTTTTTCGCTGCCTACTTTGTCTGGGTGAATGATACAGTCTATCCTTCAGTATTTTATGGTCCTGTAGGTATGACTAATGTTGATGGTACAATTACTCCTCGTACCTGGTTGATGTTGTTCCAACTCATCTTTGCCTGTCTGCTACTGGCAGGTCACTTTTGGCATGGTCTCAGAGCTAGAGCGATCGCCAGTGGATTTGTCTTCAGTAATATGAAGTTCAATCCCGGTGCCCTCTATGGAGACACTCAGTTTAATAACGAATCTCTAGTGACTGGTATTGTACAGCCTTTCCAGAACAATCCTCAATTGGGTAATTTGGCAACCCCAATTAATTCCAGTCAGCTTACCATCACTTGGGTTAAGAACTTGCCAATTTACCGCAATGGTTTATCTCCTATTGCACGGGGTCTAGAAATTGGCATGGCTCATGGCTACCTATTATTAGGGCCTTTTCTCAAGCTCGGACCATTGCGTAACACCGACCAAGCTCTTCTGGCTGGAGGTGGTAGTGCATCTGGCTTAGTAGTGATTTTAAGTATCTGTCTGTTTGTTTATGGGGCGGTAGTGTTTCAAGGTTCTAGAGAACCAAGAGGCGTTTTACCGGAGAACCTACAAACTTATCAGGAATGGAGTTTGTTTACCTCTGGTTTTCTCATTGGAGGACTAGGCGGTGTAGTTTTTGCCTGCTTTATCCTTATAGAAATCGGGCGAGCGGGAATTTTGTAACTTTGTTTGCTTGAGCAGGGGAAGAAGGGCAGAAGTTAATATTCCTAATTTTTATCAGGAAAGGCAGAAGGCAGGAGGCAGTAGGCAGAAGGGAATTCTGACTCGCCTGTTACCTTTAGGGGAACAAGGGTATAAAAACCCCATCCAATTGTTCCTTCTGCCCTCTGCTCTCAGCATAGCTGCCTTAGTTCATCGGATATTTACTATGTTTCCTGCTCTATAAAACTGACACAAAGCTTCACATAACGTGACAAATTGATGTTTACTTCCTGCTTCTTGTGAGGCCGTCGGCGGTTACTCATCCACAGGCATTGACGGTCAAGCCAACCGCATCTGTTGAGTCTATACCTACATTTAAGTCTTTGTCAATCAACATCAGAAAAAATCCTCAAACCCTGACTGCGCCCTTCCTAGTAGGGAGCGGGATTTCTTCTGAGGTCTATGTCTATATAGATAGACCAAAGAAATGTTTAAGTCGCGATTAGTGCAGAAGATACAAAGCGTCACCCTCGTTACTACTTGCCTGTGAGAACTAGCGTATTATGTCGCGCTCCGTATCGCAAATTGTTAACTAAGTCGAAACTCTCCTGCTTCAGCTAATAGCTCAAATATGTTTTGACAACTCTATTACCTAGAAGTTGTTTGTAAATAATTATTTTGTAAATAATTATAAAGTTTTTTTACTCCTCACCAATTATAAATCTCCGATAATTAATCTTAAACCCTTGTACCACCTGGGCAAAAACTTCGCTTCTGGAGATATATATTGAGTATTTCAGAGTACAAAGTTTGGAATAAATAACTAAATTAAAGGTGTTCCTTTCCTTTACAAAAATTTACAAACATTCTCTTAGGAATTTTTAGGTAATTCACTCTATGGTATAGTCTAGTCTTATAATTTTTAGTTTTTACAGGATTTTATCAATGACAATTCCTTTAATGTACTACCCACTTTCTAGTCAAAACCATCGGGTTCAAAGATTTGATGTCCCTGGAGATGAATATCCTATACAATACAGTTTAGAGAACCTGCCTACTGCTACAGAGATGGATGAGATTATCTGGGCAGCCTATCGGCAAATTTTCAATGAGCAGCAAATGATCGCAGCACATCGACAGGTTGCTCTGGAGTCTCAACTGCGCAATGGTCAGATCACAATGAAAGATTTCATTCAAGGTTTGTTGCTTTCTGAGTCATTCCGGCGACTGATCTATGATAGCAACAGTAACTATCGTTGTGTTGAGCTTTGTATTCAAAGGGTTTTAGGACGCCCTGTCTATAACAATCAAGAGAAACTTGCCTGGTCTATTGTATTGGCAACAAAGGGACTTCATGGTTTTGTCAATGACCTGTTAAACAGCGAAGAATATGACAAGTATTTTGGCTATAACTTTGTTCCCTATCAACGTTGCCGAATTTTACCTCAACGCACTCAGGGAGAGTTACCTTTTGCTCGAATGGCTCGTTACGACAGCTATTACCTAGAGCAGTTATATCAAACAGGGCAACTACGGAAATTTTATCCAGGTATGTTAGATAGTAGCGCTCGTGCTTATCGCAAAGCTCTATCATTTGTGGGAATACTCTCTGTAGCAGTGTTATTAGTTACTCTGATTCTAGTACTTTCGCCCAAATAATATCAATAATCGGGACTTACGCAAAATATGAAATCATACACCATCTGTAGTGAAAAATTTACTTAACCTCTACTATATGTGGTATTTATGCGTAAGTCCTGTAATAAATGTAACATTATGACAAACATCACAAAAACTTACATATCTACTTCACTCGATCAACACCAAAAAATCACGGTTGGTTGTACCATTAATCACTACCAAATCAGGAAAAAGAGTGGATGATTAAAATATAGAATTTAAGATTAATCTTAATGCTTCAAATTAACTTACTTCCCGGTGCAATCAACGAAATTATGGCTTCTGCTGCCAAAAGTGGCTTTCTCACAAAATTAGACTGCTATGGCCTCATGGCTGCTGTATTAGACGATTCTCTAAGCACA
>NZ_JAAHGK010001200.1:0-2349 GCF_010672505.1 Okeania sp. SIO2B9
TTGCTACACTCTCTGTGCGAAAGTTAGTTTTGAGCTGGTTAAATTGAAAAAATTTAGCAATAATTACTAATTTATTTAACTGGCCATTTTCTGGAGTCATGTTGCTACCTAACAATTGAGAATTTGGCTAGAGAAAGTATCTTTATTTGTATCTTTTGTCAAGTAAAAAAAGTTTTTTTCTACAATTCTAAATACCGTTTCTATTAACTGAGAATACTTTAATAGATAACTGTTTCAGTCTTTTGCAAAAAGTATTATACATACACTATATTTAGCAATATTTAGCAATTTTTGATTGATTTTTGCAAAAATACATAAATATTCGCTTCATTATCATTACTTTTTCAAATTTTATCCTTCATCATAAAAAAAATTGATTTTGTTAAAACCATGCTGTATAATTATTTATATATTTCTAATTTATTTAGAATTGTTGCAGCAATTTTTTGTCGATAGATTCTAGGCATTAGTAAGCCTTCGTTAACGAAGTCAGAAGTCAGATATGGGAGCTATCAGATTGGTAAAGTCCAGAAGTTATTTTTGTAAGGGGGATTGTGATCAACCTTCTAAAAAAAATTCGCCTTAAAAGGCAGGGTTTTAGACCAAATTATTTTGATAAATCAGTAATTTTTTTTGATTTTTTTCACATTCCTTGCCATAAAAATTGTTTTTTAAAATTCATATATCAAAAAAATATTGAATTATAGGTTGTTTTAAGAAGGCTTATGCAAAATAAGATTTTTCTGTAATTTCTATCTAACACATCAGCGTTGCAGAGCAAAGGAATTTTAAACTTATAGTTATAGGGTGCATCACAGATTCTTAAGTCCTATTTGATTTTCATAGCTAAACATTTAAAATGACTAAAGAACTAAAACCTTTTTAGTGTTTCTACAAAATAGGACTAATATGTAAGTTTTTTTTCTGGCTTATACAAAATTTAAAGGTAAATTTAACATGACAAGTCAACTGGAATTACTACCCCAAAATTCAGCAAAAAAATCTACAACTTTCTCTTTAATAGCATTATTAATAGGATTATTAGCTGTATCCTTAGCCGCAATTTTTATTCGATTAAGCGAACGAGAATTAGGACCTGCTAGCACAGTATTAGATCGTTTTATTATCTCTGGTTTTGTATTGTATTTTTGGAGTAATTTCCAAGCTCAAAAAAATAAATCATCAACTAATAAAAATGAACAATATTCAACTTATACATTTAGTGATTGGACTTGGTTATTAGCTGGTGGTTTTACTTTTGCTCCTAGTTTACTTCTTTGGGCATGGTCTTTAACTCAAACTAATGTAGCGAACTCAACTATACTTCATAATATGATTCCCATCTTTACTGCTCTGGGAGGATGGATATTTTTAAGTCTTCGTTTTGACCGTAGATTTTTAATAGGAATGGCAATAACTATAGTCGGAGCAATTACCATTGGAGCAGATGATATACAAGTAGATTTAGAACATTTTACTGGCGACTTAGCAGCATTTGCATCTGCAATTTTATTTGGTGCTTACTACTTATTAATTGAAAAACTTCGCTCCAAATTTTCTGCAACAACTATCTTATTATGGACTTGTATAAGTGGTAGTTTATTTACTCTTCCTATTGCTTTATTCACGGAAGATCATATTTTACCTTTTTCTTGGGAAGGATGGTTATCAATTATTGGTTTAGCAGTAATTGCCCAAGTTTTAGGTCATGGGTTTGTTACTTATAGTCTCAAAACTTTTTCCTCTGGTTTTGTTGCTTTATGCTTTTTATTGGAACCTGTAATTACTGCTTTAATTGCTTGGGGATTATTCTCGGAACAACTTACTATAATTAGTTGGATAGGATTTTCTATAGTTTTATTAGGATTATATTTAGCTCAATCAAGTCCTTCAATTCAGAAAGCTAGTAATTGAAATAGCGGTCAGCGTTCAGCTATTAGCTATCAGCTTCTCAAGGTTTATAGTAAAGGATTAAAACTCCTATTAACACGCACCACTATATTTGAAAAATTAGTGGGGTGAGAGACCTAAACTCCTGGATTTTTAGCTGATAGCTAAATGCTGTTTGCGGAGTATTCCATAAGGAAAAGCTAATAGATAGTTAACAGATATCTGGTGAAAAATAACGTAGGGATGTTCAATGGAACGTCCCTACAAAGGTTGAAGAAAAAGTTGATTTATTTGGTGTTTGTGGAGATTTATAGTACATACATACTAATCCGTGCAAGATTTGTGAGAAAAACTGTAGGGGTTTGGTCTCCAAACCCAAGCTAAAATGGGATTTGGTAACCAAACCCCTAGAACAAAATGTTACAACCTATTTAAGATTGCTACAGCATATTCCAAGTA
>NZ_JAAHGK010001201.1:0-2347 GCF_010672505.1 Okeania sp. SIO2B9
TCTTCCAACTAAAAGTATTAGGGCCAACTGCGAGTAAAGTTGAGTAAAGCATTTTTTCTTTTCCTTAATTATATGTAGTCAATCAAAAACCTAAGTGGCATCTTTATACCAGAAAATACAATTATTTTCTCTTCTAGAGTAACTTAGTAATAATTCTTTACAAATCCAGCTTTAGATTTAAGAGGACTCTTACAGAAATTGGGAGTAGGAAACAGTGGAAGGTATCAATAGAGTTTTTGTGATGAAAAAAAATGACTATAGGCATTTCAAAATTTATGGGGTAAACCATAAGCTAGGTGATTTTATTTTATCTGGTTAATTATTGATGAAAAATATTTAAAAGTTAATAAATAGGTGATTTTATTTTTAATAAAAATATAATTAGGGTTTGCTGAAAAAAGTCTTTTTGCTGGGGTAGGAGACAGGAGACAGGAGACAGGAGACAACCCACCCCTAACCCCTCCCAGGAGGGGAGAAATGGGAATTTAGAGGAGATAGGAGCTAAGTTTTGTCCCTTGATTTTTCTGCCCAACTATGAGCCTAAAATACTAACTTTTTGAGCGTGAAGAGCTGAAAACCAGGCACTTTTTAAAGGCCCCAAAAAGGCTAAAACCTTTATCTGTAAATACTTTTAGATTTAATCAGCAAGCCCTAATTACTATAAGAACTGATTTGTAAACTGAGCTGAAATCCCTTTCTAGCATGGGTTTTTCAAAAGTTATGCCCTTGGGGCTTAGATAGTATCAAACCCTTAAAATGTAAAGTATCTATCCTCTTAATATTTACTTTATAAATCAGCTCTAAGAGCAATTGGATAAAATTTTAAATATCAAATTCTTCAGAGGCAAATACATAATTGAAGAAAACATCGCCTCCTTCAGTTTGAAAAAATTCCAGAATAGTTGCATCAAAGGTTTTTTGGTCTTCAAAAATCAACCCATCCAAATCAAAATCTCCAGGCAATTCATTGTCGGTAGTTTTCTTATCTGAATCATTAGGACCTTTAGCATCGGTAGCTGCACCTGTAGTCAGAATAATACCACTATCTATGCTAATACCAGATGATAATCCATTGGTGAAAATTCCAGAAGCACCAGAAGCACCTCAGCTGCTAAAATTACACTTTCTGTAACTTGTTTTTGTTTAAGAAAATCATGTTGTATTTTCCCCAAATAAATCAAGAGAGTTGCTTTTGCTTTCACCAATTCTTGGAACTTTTGAGAATAGCGTTAGATGAATTATTAATTTAACAATCTTTGATGTATACCATGTCCAGATAATTAAGTATAATAAAAATGTTCTATTGAAGCGATCTTGAATGAATATCCCAAATTTCTGCTTCGTTTACAGTGTTAGATATTGAATTTACATCTACGACCTATGACCTACTACCTACTACCTACCATCTAAGAACTTTATTATCACTAATTAAACGGACATGATATTACTTGTTTCCTTGATACTGCATAATTATTACGGGAAGTTTGAAGATTTTTCTAGCTAATTGAGATATACCAAATTTGAACTTTAGAGATTGAGGTAATTCGGTTAAAGAAATAGGTACAAAACCAAAACGACTGTAAAAAGATTCTAATTTTTTCCCCAGACATTCTAGATATAAAGGTTTAGTTGATTGTTGAATCAGATGTTTGGTTAGTATTGTTCCTAAACCACATTTTTGCCAAGATTTGATAACGACTAAACTACCTAACTCTTCTGCATCTTCAAAATTACGCAACTGCCCACAAGCTACTAATTTTTCTTCACATTCAATTACCCAAAATTGTTGCCAAATTAATTGAGTTGGGTCAAGTTTAGCAGTTAAAACTACTTGACGAATAGACCAAATATCTTTGGCAGATGCAGGTCTAAGAGTACAAGAATTTGGCAATAATATTTCTGTCATTTTCACCTCTTTTGATAGCTGATTTATTTGTTGATGATGATTATTCCAGATTGTAACCTTCAGTCAGTTGAGATAAATGCTTTAAAATTTGAAAAACTTGATGCAGATCGTTTCCAGGATTAAGAATATCAAAAAGTCGAGATACAGAATATTGTAAATTATCTCCCTTCATTAGTTTAATAAATCTGAAATTACTGCCATTTATCAATAATCCAAATGTAGGTACTTTTGGAGTCAGATTAGTTAACATATAAAATAATAGTTGAGGCCATGCTACTTCTAGAGAATATTGTGACAGTTTAGCTTCAATAGCAACTACCCAAAAATATTCTTTTAAGACCAAAATATCTATACTTCTCCTAACAATTTGATCCTCATCTTCTATAGCAGAAGTAAGAAGGAAGAAGTAAGAAGGAAGAAGGGGTTTAGTTATCTAGGATA
>NZ_JAAHGK010001202.1:0-2347 GCF_010672505.1 Okeania sp. SIO2B9
GGAAGGCAATAATGCTTGGAATTATTGCTCTGTCTAGCTTAGAGTGATTTTTTCCCTTTATTTAGCGACAACTCTAATCAATACAATTACGGTTGAAGGACTGCCGATAAATAATAATAATTAATAATTAACAATTACCTCTCCTTCAAAGAAGGACATTGACTAATATCATTTCTCATCCATAAAAAATGCGATATTTAGTAACTATTCCATCACCCCATCTCCATCAATACTTCTGCTCAATTACTTAGCTTTGAACCATCTTACTTATACCTAAAATCAGCAACGCTTATTTTTCTATTCTGAAATCTCAAATAATGCCCCTTGTTTCAACCATTCCTGCCTTTGATGTTCAGAAATACCTATATTTTGAGCAAATATTGTCTTCTCTAAAATTGCATCTTTTAAATCTGTCCGTTTTAAATTAGCTCCATATAAATTGGCCCCACTTAAATTAACTCCACTGAGGTCAGCATTTTGTAAAGAAGCATTACTTAAATCTACATTGACTAATTTAGCACTGGGCAGATAAGCACTACTCAAGTCAGCACCACTGAGGTTAGCATTGCTTAAATCGGCACGAGGTAATTTTGTCCGCAAATCTGCATCTTTGAGATAAGCTTCTACAAGTTTAGCATCTCGTAAATTAGCATTACAGAGATTAGCTTTACTTAAATTGGCACCATTAAGATTAGCTCCACTTAAGTCCGCAAGGGTTAAGTTAGCGCCACTGAGATTGGTCTTTTGTAAATTTGCCCCAACAAAATTAGCATATTGGAGGTCTATCCTACTTAGATCGCTACCTGCAAAATCTGCCGTAAAATTTAGAGCTACAGTTTGAGCAATTTCTGTAAAGTTATTGCCCAGTTGCTTTGATAATAATTCTTTGGCGATCGCTATCTGTTGTTGCCTACATTCTTCTGCCTTTCCATCATCCTTCATTGATTGGTATACTAACCGGAGATTAAACAAAGCATCCCCTTGGCTAATATAATTATCTATTTTTTTCGCAAAAGCTAACTGCTGTTGATAACATTCTTTGGCCTGGGCAAATTCTCCCAAACCATGATAAGCTATCCCTAAACTGGAGTAGGCTTGTTCGCAACCAAATTCGTCTTGCATTTCTTGAGCGATCGTCAAACGTTTTTGTTGATATGCAACTGCTTGTGAATAATTTTCTAGAGCATAATAAGCATTTCCTAAATTACCTAAGGCTTTTCCTTCTCCTTCTCGGTCTTGAATTTCTCTGGCAATATTTAAGTGTTGTTGATAATATTCTATGGCTAAGTGATAATCTAATAATGTGTTATAAGCAACACCTATATTTCCTAAAGCTGCAGCTTGTTTACGGCGGTCGGAAATTTCTTGGTAGATAGCTAATGCCTCTTGCCAAGATTCCAAAGCTGCTTCAAATTTATGATTTTGATATTGATATATCCCTTGTTTGAGCAGTTTGTCTCCTATTTCAGTCATATTTTTACAGTTTTTTTTACAGTTCCTTAAAAATACTATATTACCCTAGTTTAATGTCTTTTTTAATTCTACAATATAGCACGCTAAATAGTTGACTATACTAAGTGTCTAAACAAAATTAATTACATACTTTGTACCAAAATAATCAAGCAGTTTTTTGAGATAATTAAGTAAATTTTGCCTGCTCTGAGGCACATCAAATTCAATCCATTGATATTTAATAAATTTCCAGATAATCTCAGTTAAGTTTGGCTGAGGCGAGTCAGTAGGTAACCCAAAAATCTGGAAATTTATTGACCGAAAAATTATGGTCAATAGCCTCCCTTTTTAAGGAAAAAACAGTCCTTAGTGGAGCTTCCCGTAGGGCGGGATGGCTCCAAAACCTGTGACATATAAAATCGACCAAGATAAAGAGAGTATTCCAGATTTTAAGCCTCCTTATTGCAAGAGGTACTGATAACTGATAACTGTTAACTGATAACTGAAATTACTCCCATTTCTCTTGCTTTTTCATGAAATTATTACTTTTTTTGAATTGAGGTTTTATCCATAATGATTACTGTAGGTTTAGACAAATTGTAACTATAGTCATTTCAGTTTAGATTGAGACAAGGGTTTATTGCAGCAGAAGGGTTTCAGCCGAAAAAGTGTTTCATTATTATTTGAAATGACTATAAATTTATCTCCAAACTCTATGACTATTTGACTGTCGAACGTGCCTCGATTAATTTCATAATATAATTCATTTTTACTATTCATTAACTCTAAAACATTAATTCTTTTACTTTGACAACTTTTAGCAGTTATTGTTATATGAAATACTCAAATTTTTGCTACAAATACCCACGGCTGTTTCAAGGATTCATAAGTCAGA
>NZ_JAAHGK010001203.1:0-2346 GCF_010672505.1 Okeania sp. SIO2B9
TTATAATTATTAAGATGTAATTCCTAAACATTAGTAATCAGAACTAAGTTACTATGGTATACCGTAAATTATTTGTAGTAGGTTGTCCTCGTTCTGGTACAAGTTGGTTGAAGAGAATGATTGGTAGTCATTCTGATGTTCTAACAGTTCCAAATGAAAGTCATGCTTATTCTATAACTTACAACAACTTTACTTATTTAAAAAATCAGAAGTTCAAAAAAAGATTGAATTCAGCCAAATGGATACTAATGTCTTATGGTTTGAAGCCTTTGTTATTTGGATTTAATTCAGAAGATTTATGGCAAGGTATTTTAAACAAGTATAAGATATATCAAAAATGTCAAGAAAACATTGGGCTTTATAATCTAGTCAGTTATGCGGAGCTAGAACAATTAATAGCAAAAGTTGGCTCAGGTTCGGAAGATGACTTAATAAAAGTTAGAACTTTAAACCAATTAATGTTCGATCGCTTTTTTGAAAATAATGGAGGTTCTGAAAAGCAGATTTTGCTAGAAAAAAAACCACAAAATTTACGTTATATTGATGTCATTTTACGGCAGTTTCCAGAAGCTAAAAGCATAGAGATTATTAGAGATGGGCGAGATGTTTGTGTTTCTTACCAAGGAAGAGCAAAAACTACACGTTGGGCAAAACAAAGTACAATAACTGTCGCTAAAATATGGAAAAAAGCAATTGAGACAAGAGAAAAAGCTAAAGCAGACCTAGAAATAAGCGATCGCATCTACTCAGTTCGTTATGAAAACCTCCGCACCGAATCTGCAAGAAGAACTGAGCAAAATTTTTTATTTTATTGGTTTAGACTACGATCGAGCTTTAATTGATAATATTATTGATGCAAAAGATATTAGTAAAGTAGAAAATAAAGGAGAAGGTAAACATATTCGCCAAGGTTCTATTAGAGAATGGCAGACTCGACTTTCAGCAGAAGACGTTGCCCTGTGGGAAGAATTTGCAGGAGATACTCTCGCTGGTTTGGGGTATAAAACTTAGGCTAAACTTAATGATTAAATAGTATTATTTAAAAGGGTGTTTGTAGCTCGAGCAGAGTAATTATAGACATTAAGACCAATTAAAAGGTTTAATAATCAAGAGTTCAATTGTGTAGGTTAAGTTTAATGACACTTCCCAACTTTATCCTTCTAGGTGCTGCAAAATCAGGGACTAGCTCTCTATGGAATTATCTGAAGCAGCATCCCCAGGTGTTTATGTCCAATCCTAAAGAACCTAATTTTTTTGTGTTTGAAGGAGCAAAATTACCTCCCTATTCAGGGCCAGAATCTCCTGAAGTTTTGCTGAAACGTTTGTACCAAAATACAATTACAGATTGGGAAAGCTATCAAACTCTATTTGATAAAGTTTCTAATGAGATGGCGATCGGAGAAGCATCTGTACGCTATCTCTATTTTCCTAAAGCACCAGAAAATATCAAAAAGTATATTCCTGATGTTAAAATGATAGTTATGTTGCGTCATCCTGTAGATCGTCTTTATTCACATTATGTGATGAATATTCGACATTTATTGGAACCTTTATCTTTAGAAGAAGCTCTTGAACGAGAAGCAGAAAGAATAAGTAATAACTGGGGTTGGGATTGGCACTATACCAAAGTAGGAATGTATTCGCAACAGATTAAACGATACTTAAATTATTTTGAACCCGAGCAACTCAAAATTCTTTTTTATGATGATTTTCGCCAAAACCCCCTAGAAGTTATCAAAGAAGTCTATCAATATCTAGGGGTAGATGATTCTTTTGTCCCTAATATTGAACGGCAAAAGAATCAAGGATATTTGCCAAAAAATAAGTTAATTCATCAATTTTTATCTACATCTAATCCACTGAAGTCTTTTTTAAAGAAAGTATTACCTAACTCTGTGTATCAGAAACTGATTAAAACTTTGAAGAAATGGAATAGTGGGGCAATTCCATCTTTACCTCTTACCTTAAGAAAGTCTCTCAATGAGGTTTTTCGAGAAGATATTACTGAACTTCAAGAAATAGTCAACAGAGAGCTATTCTGGTTAGACACATAATCTAATAGCTGATTTGTAAACAGTATATCAAGAAAGTGTGGAAATGGTAAAATGATCGTGACCCCTAAATAATTTCAATTATCATGGAATTTTATCTGTGTA
The DNA here is from genome assembly GCF_010672505.1 of Okeania sp. SIO2B9. Lineage (NCBI taxonomy): Bacteria > Bacillati > Cyanobacteriota > Cyanophyceae > Oscillatoriales > Microcoleaceae > Okeania > Okeania sp. SIO2B9. The sequence continues at coordinate 2,157 of NZ_JAAHGK010001203.1, forward strand.
GCTATTACAGAGCTTCTTAAGCATGGGAAAACCAGTAAAGGCACTCAAGATTCTACTGTCACAAATTCATAGCCTAATTCAGCAACCTCGTAATTATTTACAGCACATTCCAGGTTTATGAGGTACAGTGGCACTAGCTTTTTAAATAGTTTTTGAAGTATGGAATTAAGTTTTCATTCTTGTTGAGCAA
>NZ_JAAHGK010001204.1:0-2346 GCF_010672505.1 Okeania sp. SIO2B9
TCTCTTGAAATACCGGCTCTAATTTTTCTAGTTTAGTTTTTTCTTCCTTTTCTGTTAAACCAGAGTTGGAAAGTTGTTCTAATAAGTCTTGTAAAGTATCTAAAACACTTAAATATAAAGATTCTAATTTATTATCTACTTTAATGGAAGTTTCTCTCAGGATTTTAAAACTATCTTCTAATCTATGAGCAATATTTCGTACACTATTAATTTCTAACATAGCAGCCCCACCTTTAACAGAATGAGCCGCTCTAAATAATTCGTTTAATAGTTCTCGATCTGCTATAGTATTTGGTAAGTTTAATATTCCATGTTCTATAGTATTGAAGTGGTCTTTTGCCTCCTCAATAAAATAGCCCATAATTTTTTGTGTTTGTTCTGTTTGCATATTTTTTATAGTTCTGGATTCAACGGGATATTTTTTCAACTACTAACTTTTGTTTTGCATCGATTGAAAAATATGCTGATAATTTATTTGTTCACATACGTTCATTAATATTTTGACTTTATTGATCTGCTGGATCTACTCGGAAACGTTCTACTGAAGTCAATAAATCTCGAGCAATACCCACTAAATTTTGTAGCGAGCTATAAACTCGTTGAGATTCTTGAGAAGTTTCTTGAGCTGTCAATTCTACTGCCTGCATCACCTTTGATACTGATTGAGCCACTTCATTTTGTTCTACTGTATCTGCAGCGATAGAACGTACTAACACATCAATTCTTGTTGTAACTTGAACAATATCTTCCAGAGACTGCTTTGCTTCCTCTGCCAACTCCGTTCCTTTAATAACATGCTGAGTTGCTTCTTCCATTCCAGTCATCACCCCTCCTGTTTCAGTTTGAATTTGCATCACTGTGTGTTCTATATTCTTAGATTCTTTAGCTGATTTATCTGCTAACTGTCTGACTTCATCTGCTACTACTGCAAATCCTTTGCCTGCTTCTCCTGCCCTAGCTGCTTCAATACTGGCATTCAATGCCAACAGGTTTGTGCGAGAGGCAATACTAGAAATTGAACCTACAATCTTAGAGATTTCCTGGGTAAACTCTGATAAACGCTTCACTCTTCGAGTTGCATCTGCCACACCTTCTCTGATTTGCAAAATACCAGCTACGGTACGGTCTACTGTCTCCCCTCCTTTCAATGCTAAAGCTGCTGCAGACCTTGCTACATCTTCAGTTTCGCGAGCGTTTTCAGCCACCCTTTGAATAGCATCGGTCATTACTTGCACAGACTGTAGAGTCGCTGCCAACTCTTCTGCTTGTCGCAAAGCATCTGTAGATAAACCTTGAGCAAAAGTCGCACTATCCATAGAACCCCTACTCACTTTTTGAGCAGCTTCTTTTACCTGATGTACAATTTCCCGCAAATTTTGAATTGTTAAATTAAACGAATCTGCTACTGCTCCCAACACATCAGCTGTAACTTCTGCACTAACAGTTAAATCTCCACGAGCTGCTCCTTCTACATCATCTAGTAAACGAATCACCTGCCTTTGTAAGTCTTCTTTGGCTTGTTCATTTTCTTCTGCCTTCCTTTGAGCATCGGTGTAAGTTGCCTGAATAACCTTAGCCATGTGGTTAAACTTGGCAGCAAGTTTGCCAAATTCATCTTCTGAATAAACTGTTGCTCTAGCTTTTAAGTTGCCGTCAGCAATAATATCGAATTGAGTATGTAAATCTTTGTTAGCTCTTTCTATTTGCTTTGTTGTGAGACTACCAAGACCATAAGCAGTTAAAAAGCTACTGATTCCTGCGATACCTGTCATAATCCAACCAGTGCCACGCAAATAAGAAATTACTTCTGTTTTTTGTTCTTGATACGCTCTGTAGGAAACAACATTACTGACAAAAGCTACTACAATTAAGGATACTAGTCCTGTTCCTATGGCTGTGTATAGTTGTTTTGTAGATAGTGAAGCATTTTCCCAGAATGCCAACCCACCTTGTTCAACCATTACAGTTGTATCTACTGCCTCTCCTTTAATTTTACTGAAGGTTGGGAGTTGATTATCTATTGGGATAGTTTCTTCATTATCAATTGCGCTACGATCAGTTCTGTTGTCAAACAAGGCTCCTGTTGTACCACCTACCACCATTCCTGTGTCCATTGCTTCTATATTATTAGATGCTGCAGTACTCATATCGGGAGCTGTCATATCGGTCGGCATTTCCATCTCATCAGTTAGAGACTCATACTCTTCAAAATCACCAAATTCATCATCTTCTAGAAAACCATTTGCTTTTCTACCTTTAGTATTTCCTTCTTCATCTATATCAAAAGCTTCGCTGAATCCTGCTTCATCAAATTCATTGATCTCAAAACTATCCAGTTTTTCTAGA
>NZ_JAAHGK010001205.1:0-2345 GCF_010672505.1 Okeania sp. SIO2B9
TCTCAAGCTAAGTCGAAAAAGAATGATGTGATGTTCTTCTTAATAGATGAGAAATTAATTCGGCATATCTTAAATAATTTATTATCAAATGCTATTAAGTATTCACCTACAGGAGGGAAGGTGAATTTTCAGTTAACTTTGAATGATCGAGAAGCTATTTTTCTGATTAAGGACGAAGGAATAGGTATTCCAGTTGAAAATCAAAAAAAATTGTTTGACTCTTTTTACAGAGCAAGTAATGTAGGTAAAATAGCAGGAACAGGATTAGGATTATCAATTGTGAAACAGTGTGTAGACCTTCATAATGGAACAATAGATTTTGCAAGTGAAATAGGCAAAGGAACTACTTTCAGAGTTGAAATTCCATTGCAAAAAGTATCTTAAAATTAAGGCATAAGGCAGAAGGAAGAGGGAAGGAAGAAGAGCTTAGTACCTTGTTCTGTCACAGATTTTCCCAGGAATAAGTAATCACAAGTAAAGGGATAAAATCTATAGATTATATATAGAAAATATGATAGAGACTGGTTTTTATCAAAAGAAATTTCTCATGGATTTTTTGTGGCATTCATGGGGTGATAATTAGTATTAGAGATTTGTTCTAGTGAAAAAAATCTCAGTAGTTCTCAAGATCAAGAAGGAACAGTGAAAAGGAAAGAAGAAAGGAGGAAAAGCTTAGTACCTTAATTCTATCAAATATTTTTCTAGAAATAAGGAATAAGAAATAAAGTGAGGAAATGTATATATACTAAACATTTCCAATAATAAAAATCAAATCAACTACCGTAGATAAATAATCAATTCTTTCCCTCTACTCCCTACTCCCTATTTTGATAAAAATGTGGTAGTTTTTTCTTATAATGAAAATTATAACAGGAATAACTATGGCTTTAACCGCTTCTACAATGCTGACATTAGACACTTCAGCTCCAGATTTTCAGTTACCGGATGTAGTTTCCGGGGAAACCATTTCCCTATCAACATTTGAGGGAAAAAAAGCACTCTTAGTCATGTTTATTTGTCGTCATTGTCCATTTGTTAAGCACGTTCAAGCAGAACTTGCTAAAATTGGTAAAGATTACATTCCAAAAAATGTAGGAATTTTAGCTATTAGTTCCAATAATATTGAAACTCACCCTGATGATTCTCCAGATAAACTAAAGGAAATGGCATTAGAACTAGGGTTTAATTTTCCCTATTGTTTTGATGCAACTCAGGAAGTTGCAAAATCTTACACTGCTGCTTGTACTCCAGATTTTTTCCTATTTGATGCTGATTTTAAATTAGTATATAGAGGACAATTAGATGATAGTCGTCCTAGTAATAATCAACCAGTTACAGGGAGTGATTTAAGAGCAGCTTTAGATGCAGTTTTAGCAGAAAAATCTGTAGGTGAAGAACAAAAGCCAAGTATTGGTTGTAATATTAAGTGGAAATCAGGTAATGAGCCATCTTATTTTGGTTAGAATTAAAAGGGATATTTGCAGATAGTTGAGTAGGTTGTTCTGTAGATGTTATTGACGTAAGCATTTCCTGCGGACTGCTGCGCAAACAACTATTAGCGCTTCAGCGGTCAGCAATAAAAATCAAATAAGCTATTATTGTAAGTATTCAGCTCTTAGCTTTTTAATCAATGAAGTAAACATTTGTTTGACTTTTATTACATTTTAATCAAAGAATGAACCACAAGAACGATGAGTTTGAGTTCAATTCATACAATTCTATGGCGGGAAATGTAGATGTTTCTCAAGAGCTGATAGCTGACTGCTGAATGCAGAATGCTTACTTATTTACTAATAAGTAGTCGTGAAAATAAATTTCCTAGTTAAGAGAGGGAACAGGGAATAATAAGTAAATAGGATCTGTAATTAATTTTGCTTATGAACTTACTAAATATCAACATTCTTGCTACATCTTATTGAGAGTAGGGTTATTAGGAATAATACAAAATTGAAATTCAGCTACATAGAATAATATTTCAAGCATAATTTACCGCAGGTAAGTGTAGATAGATATAGATCGATTGAATGAATTTCAAATTCTATGCAACCTCATATAAAACTGGTATAAGATGTCTTCGTTATTGACAAACTAATCCTTAAAAACATTGCTATTCCTGACTTATTTCTTAATAACTGAAGTCTTGAAGAATGTCTTGCATTATTTTGGAAATTGGTATGATAACAACCCTAAAAATACTTGATATATATCCCATTCACTATTAGACCAAGTTTGGTAAATGTTTGCTACAAATAGTTAGGGTATTTCTTAGGAGTCAGGAGTCAGAATTCCCTTCTGCCTTCTGCCTCCTGCCCTCTGCCTTTCCTGATATAAAACTGTTGTTCAAG
>NZ_JAAHGK010001206.1:0-2342 GCF_010672505.1 Okeania sp. SIO2B9
ACTCAGAATAACAGGCAATACAATTTTAGAATGCCTTAACCGAATTAAATGGGAGCAAGATGGTAGTTTAGCTTTTCGTAAAAATTGCCGTAATACTATCTGCGGTAGTTGTGGAATGAGAATTAATGGTCGTTCAGCTTTAGCGTGTAAAGAAAATATTAGAAACGAAGTAGATAGAATACAACAAATAGCTAATAATAGTAATAATAATTCTGCTAATACTACTGAAAAATCTATTCCAGAAATAACTATTGCTCCTATGGGCAATATGCCAGTAATTAAAGATTTGGTAGTAGATATGAAAAGTTTTTGGCAAAATCTAGAAACAGTTGAACCTTATATCAGCACAAAAGCACGACAAATTCCAGAACGAGAATTTTTACAGACTCCCACTGAACGGGATAAACTAAATCAAACAGGTAATTGTATTCTTTGTGGAGCCTGTTATTCTGAGTGTAATGCTCGTGAAGTTAATCCAGATTTTGTTGGTCCACACGCTTTGGCCAAAGCTTATAGAATGGTTGCTGATTCTCGTGACAGTCAAATAGAGAAAAGATTAGAAGAATATAATCTTGACACAGCAGGAGTCTGGGGTTGTACCCGCTGTTATTATTGTAATTCTGTTTGTCCGATGGAAGTAGCACCTATGGATCAAATAGGTAAAATTAAACAAGAAATTCTTGATCGTCAAGATAAACAAGCTAGTCGATCTATTCGCCATCGAAAAGTATTAATTGATTTGGTTAAAGACGGGGGTTGGATTGATGAACGAAAATTTGGTATTCAGGTAGTGGGTAACTATTTTAGAGATATTCAAGGATTATTTAGTTTGGGTCCATTAGGATTAAGAATGTTGGCAAAAGGTAAGTTTCCTTTGACTTTTGAACCTTCTGAGGGAACTGAAATTGTGCGATCGCTGATTGAATCAGTAAAAAAAATTGGACAATAAATCGACTGGGATAATTCAGTAATTTTATCCGTAATCAAAAATCTTTGGTGGTGGTGCATAGTAATGGTAAAAGTTAGGGGGAGGGATAATTTTTTCACAACCCATTCTCAAAATACTGTTGAATATCTGGGAGAATAAATATTTGGGTAGATACCAAGTTTTGTTCTTCAAACATTACTATGTAGGACTACCAAATCTTCAAAGCTAATAAAATTCTATCAATATCATGTCTGAAAATTTGACTTCTCAATCCACATCAGAATCTGCTAAAAAAGTTGAAACTACCAAGTTTAATGAACCTGCTTTTGGTTGGAATACTTACGCAGAAATAATCAATGGTAGGTTTGCTATGCTAGGATTTTTCATTTTGTTATTACTGGAATTATTTACTCATCAAGATTTTTTTTCTTGGTTAGGTTTGCGGTAAAAAATAAAGTTTAATTAGGGTTTGCTGAAAAAGTATTTTTGTGGAGGGTAGGAGTCAGGATTTAGGAGTCAGGAGTCAGAATGAATGCGAATTACAGAGAAGGCAGTCGAAATAATTGTCGCTAAGTTTTTCTGTCTTTGTCTGCTCAAAATGTGAGTATTTTGGGCGATTCGGAGCTAAAAGCTGACACTTTTTTTCGCAGCAAAAAGGCTAAAACCTTTATCTGTAAATGTTTTTATCCCACATTCCGCACTTCAATTTTTAACATAAAAATTAGTATAAAATCCGTAGCTTGCTTAGGTATTTATACTATATAAATTATCTTCATTTACCTCGATTGGGAGTCAAATTCTCAGTTAAATATTAAGCATAAATACTTGCAGTATTGATTACTCAATCACGGTAGCTATGATTTTATTCTAAAATTCTGTCTCCTGTCTCCTGACTCCTGACTCCTTCTTCGATACTACATTTTGTGGTGCGGAATGTGGGTTTTATAGTTAATCATCAAGTCCTAATTAATGCTAATAGCTAATCTTGAGAATGACATTTAGCTATTAGCTATTAAATAGTCAAAAAATTAGTATTTATAAATCTGATGCTTGACCTGATTCAATTACTTGGAGATTATACTTTATAATGAATTATTACTGTTTTATCGCTGGAATTTCTCTATCTATATTCTGATTCTGGTTTAGATTTACTGTCTATTTTATTTATCGCAATTTGCGATGCTTCTTGTTTCATAAATCGGCGATTGTTGAAATTCCTCAACTCCCCAACTCCCCAACTTCCTCTACCATTACTATGCACCACTACCAGATTTTTTTATTAGGTTTGTACTAGGATAATTTAGTTTTATTTGTTTTATTTATTCACAGCTAAATGTTAATGGCTAATCTTTAAATGGCATTTAGATATTAGCCATTAACCATTAAATTTTTTCAATTATAAATCTGATGTCTG
>NZ_JAAHGK010001207.1:0-2341 GCF_010672505.1 Okeania sp. SIO2B9
ATAATTGAAGAAGGAGACAGGAGACAGGAGACAGGAGACAGGAGGAAAATTACATGGGGATTCTAACCCCAAGTAATTTTGAACACCGTGTAGACGGTGGGGTATTAAACCCACAAAGAAAATGATAATTATAGGTATTGTACTGTTAATCTCTAATAATGACAAAAATCCTGAAAATCTTCATTCTGCTACCACCCCAGAAGAATGTGAAAAAATGGAACAGAAATATGGATGGAAGTTGAAGGATATTAGATGTAATAAAGAACAAGAAATCCTGAAAGTCGATTCCGTTTTTGAGGGAGAATAAACATCATTTGAGGATTCGAGATATGACAACTGAAACCTGGATTGTATACAAAACGGAAAATAGAAATGATTATGGTTGGGAAGAGCGGATGCTGATGCCAAGGGAAAGTTTGACCAACATTCTTTGGGAAAATTGGACTTACCAAGAAAAACCTACTATTCCTAAGATAGGGGATAGAACACGAAATTACAAATCAGAATCTGAAAATTGTTTTACTCATCATGGCCGGGATGGGGATTGGGTTTCATTTCAGTTATCAGTTATCAGTTATCAGTTATCAGTAAGGAAGAAGGTTAAAAATTTTCTTCATCAATTATTTCCCCCTAATCCCTAATCCCTAATCCATCTTTTATTCAAAAATTACTAGACTTTATTCTATGACCAAAAAAGTAGATATTAGCAGTAAACGTATCATTGGAATTAACCCCAGTCGTTGGGTAGAATGGGTGAGTGGAATTACCAATGTTACTATCAAATAAATTGTTTCTTCAGACTTCCAATGGTTAAGTCGAGAAGGGGATGTTTTGGTGAGTGTTTCTAGTCGAGAACATGGAGAATTTCTAGTTCTCAATGAAATGCAATTAAGGTATGATAAAAAAATGCCACGTCGAATGCGTGCTTATGCTGGATTAGCAGAAGAAAAGTATCAAAAACCTGTTTATCCTGTATTAATAAATATCCTCCAACCAAGCGAAACCACAGAAATAGTTAATTGTTACGAATCAGAATTTTTGAATCTGAGAGCTTGCCAAGATTATCGAGTTATTAACTTGTGGGAAGTAGAAGCAGAAGCAGTTTTTCAACAACCTCTTCCCTCTTTACTTCCTTTTGTTTCTATTCTGAAAAATGGAGGAGAAGAAGCAACTGTGAGAAAAGCGTTGCAACTTTTACGGGAGGATGAAGAACTTTCAGAATTAGAAAATTTACTAGGATTTTTTGCTACATTTGTATTAAAGACTGAAATAATACAACAAATAATGAGGTGGGATATGGCAGTTTTACAACAATCTCCTTGGTATCAACAAATATTACAAGAGGGAATTCAAATTGGTAAACAAGAAGGAATTCAAATTGGTGAACAAAGAGGAATACTTTCTGGAATAGAAACAGGATTAGAATTGAAGTTTGGCGAATCAGGAAAAGAGATATTTTCCGAGATTAATACTCTGGAAAATATTCAGGTTTTAGAAACTATTCTTTCCTCTCTCAAAACTGTGGAAACTATTGAGCAATTACGGCAAATTTATCAGTCATATTCTTAAATAGGGAATAGGGAATAGTTAGGAGAAACAGGAATTATAAATTTTAATTTTGTTTCTTTTCTACTTCACTTATTTGTCTATTAGTAATTTTTGTAACTGTAACAAGCAGGATGCTTGAACCGCAAAAACTGTACCGCACCATACTCAAAAGTTCTGTAAATAGGGAATAGGAAGTAGTTAGAATAAACAGGAATTATAAAATTTGAGTTTTGTTTCTTCTCTATTTCTTTTTATTTCTATTCTTAAAGGTTGTAGGGAGGAGAAAACTATTAACTAAAGCAAAAATAGAGTTTGGAGACCAAATCCTTACAGTTTTTTTTTCACGAATCATTTCATTTCGTTGAAATTTAAACAATTTATCTTTTAAACTTCCCCTCTTTCCTCTATAAAATTTTAATTCTAGATTATCTGACCATTCTGGCGATAAAATATCCAGTACAATTTTCCTATTATCAACATCTTTATTACTTTTAATAAAAAGATTTTCTAAATTTTTTTCAGAGATAAACATAGCTAAAAAATGAGGATTTATGGCTTTGGTGCTAAATCGCAATAAATTATGATTGGCAAAACTATGATTATGTTTTGATTGAAATTGTTCGATTTTAAGTTCTAGTTTTTCTTGGTTGAAAAATTGCAAAATAAATGAGCAATTATTTGCTGATTCTACCGACTTTAGTCTAAACTTATTGCTATTAATTTTTTCTACACTAAAGTTTTTGGGAATATGCAGCAAATACTCATATAGATGGAAAATATCATCTATATGAGA
>NZ_JAAHGK010001208.1:0-2333 GCF_010672505.1 Okeania sp. SIO2B9
AAAGTTAACTGTCGCTTTCGTCTTTTGTCGATCCGATTTGAGATTATAACATGGATACCCGTGCTAGCTAAGTAAAAGTCGCCGCTGCTCTATGTTGAGAAATTGGCATCCTTTGCCTCACTTTCTCAATGCCAATATCTGAATACTATCAAAGAAAACCCATAGGAAAAATTAGATATTCTCGGCAAAATAGTTTCCGAAAAAATAACCCAAGTAACAATAGAAAATCTGAAATTATTACCTTTTTTTTCCCAGAGCAGACTTTTCCTGATTCTCAGAAATTTTTGACACAACCAAAATCTGATTGCTATAAAAGACAAGCCATAGGAAAAATTAAATATTCTAGGAAAAATAGTTTCCAAATAAATTGATAAAAATCAGTGATCGCTCTTTTATCTTCCAAGTCTACTTTTTGACTACGCCACCACATTAAACATAAAGCTAAAAAATGAGTTATTGCCAAAAAAATGAAATTAACATTTGCCAACCAAACTACACCCAATATAATCATACCGACATAGCAAATTGTTAATACCCACCTTGCCAAATTAAATACAGTAAATGTCCCTAATTTAATTGTAAATGTAGTGATATTAAATTTACGGTCTCCTTCAATATCTGGAATATCCTTAAAAATTGCAATAGCAAAAGTGAAGACTATTACAAACAAAGTTAGCACCCATACTGTTGGAGGAATTTCTGGAATGATCAAGCTTTTTTTGAGGATAATTATTTCACCTACTCCTTCTATCCATTTATTTAAACTTCCTGAAACTTTCTCAACTTTTTCTAATCCCCAAACAAAGCTTAAAAATAACCCTAGATTAACAATTACTCCCCGCACAGTAAAAATACATAAAGCTGCCCAAAAAGGAAATCTTTTTAATCTAATAGGAGGCAAAGAATAAAATGTACCAATTACTAAACTTATTCCCACCGTACCTAATAAAAAAGGTCCGCAAACTAGAGCAAAACTTAAAGCCAAAACTCCCGTTATTGCCACAATTACTTGACCAGAAAACCGAGAAAATTCACCAGCAGCTATAGGAAGATCAGGTTTATTAATTCGGTCTATTTCCACATCTTCTAATTGATTCAATCCTACTATATAAATATTTCCACATAGACAACTTATCCAAGTTACCAATAACAGAATTAAACTATAGATGAACAAAGATTGATTGAAAAAATCAGAGCGATCGCCCAGAGCAATTAGATATATTGCTAATACACTTAATGTTGTGCCAATAATTGTATGGGGACGTGCAAACTTCCAAAAACTATATAGCCATGGAAAATATTTTTGCACCAAATTAGTTGTGATTTTTGCTTCCTGATAATGTGAAATTTCTCCCATAACTACCTTGAATGATTTTTATCTTAATTTACGATTATTTTATAGCAGTTTTCACATAGATAGACTATATTCAAGAATTAATAATTAATAATTAATTATTACCTCTTCTTTTAAAGTAGAAGATTGACTAAAAGGAAAATTTTTCTTTTTATCCTCTTAAAAGGGGAGACTTTAAACCACAATTTTTCGGTAATAAAAGCATTTTTCTACTCTCTACTCCCTACTCCATCCTCCGTAAGCAAAAATAATTTTGTAGTTTACTTAAATGAAAAACGCTTTCATTAATTGATAATGGATAATTGATAATTACCTCTGATTTTAACCGTTACGGAATTGAATATAAGGAAATATTATTTATTTCTTACCCTTAAAAGGGGAGACTTTAAACCATAATTATTTAATTATTTAATTATTAATTATTAATTATTCGGTAATATTAATTAATTTTGGTACATCTAAGATTATTTGCAAAAATACTTTTTTCCTACATATTTCCTGTTGCCAGATGAGCTGTTGCCAGATGAGCTGTTGCCTAAAAGCAATAAATTTTTGGCTTTATTCTTGCATTGAGATGCACCCATTAATTTGGCAAGCGATTAATATCTTGATTAGAGCCAAGTACAATCATTATTATTCCTTTAGTTAAAATTGTACTAGGCTTCGGATTAATTTGAAATTTTTCACTTCCGTCGCTCACTGCCAGTAAATTTAAACCATATTTATTCCGTAGTTCTAAATCAGCAATAGTTTTACCATCAAATTTTTCTGGTACAATAAATTCTACAATACTATTATCTGGGTCTATATCAAATTTATCGAGTATTCTAGGTTTACTCAATAATCGTGCTAATTCGCAACCCATTTCTCTCTCTGGAAATACCACATAGTCTGCTCCAACCTTGTTTAAAAGTTTGACATGAGTTTCTGAAGAAGCTTTAGCTACTACAAATTTTACTCTCAATCTTAAAGAAGTAGG
>NZ_JAAHGK010001209.1:0-2332 GCF_010672505.1 Okeania sp. SIO2B9
CCTGGTGACTCAGAAGTTTCTGCTTCTGGAGAAGGAGAATCTGCCGTGGATGAGTCAGAAGTTTCTGCTTTTGGAGAAGGAGAATCTGCTGTTTCACTCGCCCCTGGTGACTCAGAAGTTTCTGCTTCTGGAGAAGGAGAATCTGTCGTGGGTGACTCTGTTGTTAAACTAGGAATAGGAGGGGCCAGAGGCAAAGGTGCAGTTGCCATTGGAGATCCAGGTAAGATACTTCCAATACCTAATGTGGCCAAACCCTTTCCAACTTGTGGGACTTTTGTAGATTTGGCTAATTCTAGTGTTGTCTCAGCCTCAGTATTGGCTCGAGCCAAACCTTTAAAACTTGTCTCTAACTGCTCAAAAGTATTAGTAATAGGAGTCAGAGTAGCCAAACTTGTTTCTAACTCTTCAGAAGTAGAAAGTGCTTGACCAAAATTTGATTCTGGTTCGCCAGTCAGCGTATTAAGTTGTGGTGTGCCTAAGCTAAAAATTGACTCCTCTGTACTAACATCTGGACTATCAACTATTTCAGATTTAGGTAAAGAAAGAATAGGTTTGGAGAATAGATTAAACCCATCATTCCCTCTAGTCGTTGTCCAGAAAAATACACTGCCAAGAGTCGCTAAGGCTACAAATATTGCAATCCACTCATCACGTTCCACTGGCCTTGACCGTGAAGGTGGGTTCGGAGGTATATTTGTCATTGTCATAGCTATATAGTGACAGCTCTAGATTAGACTACCATTAGGGATAAAAGGAAGATTATCGCTGCGCTCTAAGTCAGAAATAGGAAGTCAGAAGTCAGAAGTTTTTTTCTATAGACATCTCCAGAAAAGAGGGAACAGGGAACAGGGAACAGGGAACAGGGAGAAGTAATTGATAAGAATTGATTTTATTTTTGATTTTCACTCCTATGTCTTATGATAATTTTCGGTAATAAAATCTGGTAGTCCTAAAAAGGAAAGGATGAAGCTATAGGTAACGAGGCATTGTAATGATGGATGAAATGCTAGATAGTCCCTATATGATTTTCCAGCTTTTTGGAAAAAGATAAAGTCTTCCTGACTAAACGTGAAATTCGTTGCCGTAAAGTACAGCTAAATTGAAGAAGGAGTCAGGAGACAGAAGACAGGAGTCAGAATAGAATTTTTCACCGAAAAATTGGGTCTTAAGCTAAGAATCATTTAGATTCTATATTCCCTGTTCCCTTTGACAAAAATTGGATATATGGTTTAAATGCAAAACAACTTATATTAATAATTTGCAAGTCCCTCAAGCTCAAAGTTTGAGTCTCAGAAATTTTAAATAAAATGACTACTAAACCATTAATTATTGCTCACCGGGGTGCATCTGGCTTGGTGAAATTTGAAAATACTTTAGCTTCTTTTGAAAAAGCTATTGAATTGGGTGTACCAATGGTGGAGTTTGATGTGAGAAAAACTCAGGATAATTTATTTGTTGCGTTTCACGATGAATCAATTGATGGGATGAAAATTAGTGATTTGAGTTATCAACAACTTTTGGATATTTCTCGGCAAAAAGGTTTTGATGTCCCATTGATAGAGGATGTGTTGAAGTTGTGTCAGGGGAAAATTAAACTTGATATTGAATTGAAAGAAGTGGGATATGAATTGGAGATAGTTAATTTAGTCAAAAAATATTTAGATTATCAAGATTATGTGATTAAATCTTTTCTTGATGCTGCTATTATTGCGGTCAAAGAAGCAGATAATCAAATTACAACTGGGTTGTTATTAGGACTTAGTAAACCCAAAAATTTAATTGCTACTCGATTATCAGAAATCTTTCCTGAATTTCGTTTGTTTACAACTAAAGCTGATTTTGTTTCGCCTAATTATCAATTGATAAAATTTGGTTTTGCCTGGCGCATGAAGCTGTTTAATCAGAATATCTATGTTTGGACAATTAATGATGAAAAATTAATGGTTGAAACTGTCAAACAAGGAGCATTTGCATTAATTACAGATAGACCAGATTTAGCTTTGAACTTATTTGATGGGAATTAGCATTCGTTGTATGCAACGTTCCTACCTACTCCCCCACTCCCCTGCTCAATAAAATGTAGAAAAGTTTTTGAGAAATGGTGTTACGTAACCATCCAACAGCACACGTTGCATGAGATGTAAAATTGACAATTATTCCAAAAATGGTAAGCATACTATCACACACGCTACTTAATCTTTTGTTTATAGTAGTCGAAGGAAAGGTTAAGACAGATCAAAAGTTTAAAACTCAGGCAACGCAATATTTTTCCTGATTCTTTCTTCTGCTATACAAACTATTCTCTAAACAAAAAGAACCTCTTAGTTATGAG
>NZ_JAAHGK010000121.1:0-9439 GCF_010672505.1 Okeania sp. SIO2B9
TCTAAATCTTTAATTAGAGCAAGGATTTAGGCTATAAAAATAAGAGATGTATGAAAACCGGATTTGGTATTAGATGTGATATCAAATCCGTTTGTACAGTTATCGAAAAACTTTCTTCTATATGTGAAGTAGTAGGGATGCTCCATAGAAAGTCCCTACATATTCCCACTATGGAATCCTAACTTCTAACCCCTAACTCTTAACTCTTGACTTCTAAGTTATCAAATAACTAATTATCCGGATTTGATGTGAGGTATTATAGGATGTTTAGCAAGTATAGTTTTTGTATCTAAAATAATTCCGAATCTACCTTTAACGCTTTCCCTATTTCAGGAGGATTAACTGGAGATTAGACAACTTTACCCACTAACAACTTTGAAAGCATCATCTTAGATTAAATCTAACAATAGGCAAGAAAAATAATTTTTATATCTACTACTCAGGTATATTTTTTACTGCCTGTGAGCTGCTTTAACCAAATGTTAAATTGATTTCGCACAGATACTTAATTACCTGGGAAAAAAAGTTAAATAGAGGTTTAATTTATCTTGATTCCGGAAAAGAAAAAAAATAATCATTTATAGAATTTGTGTTTTAAAATTAAGCATTATATTTCAGCCTGTAATTTTAGATAAATAGTCGAAATTACTTTTCGTTGTACCCGTAAATTTATCTGAATTTAAAGTTAAAACTTTCGATTTAGTTTTCTACCACCTTTGATCAAAGGAGAAAAATAGAGATGAACACTGCAGAATTATTGGTAAAATGCCTCGAAAATGAAGGAGTCAAATATGTATTTGGACTCCCTGGAGAAGAGAATCTGAATATCTTGGAAGCTCTCAAAGATTCTCCAATTCAATTTATAACTACCCGACATGAACAAGGTGCCGCTTTTATGGCAGATGTCTATGGTCGTTTAACAGGAAAAGCAGGAGTTTGTTTATCAACATTAGGCCCTGGAGCGACTAATTTAATGACAGGTGTTGCTGATGCTAATTTAGATGGCGCACCTTTAGTAGCAATTACAGGTCAAGTTGGTACAGATAGAATGCACATTGAATCTCACCAATATTTAGATTTAGTGGCAATGTTTGAGCCAGTAACTAAATGGAATGCTCAAATTGTTCGTCCTAGTAATACACCAGAAATTGTCCGCAAAGCATTTAAAGTAGCTCAACAAGAAAAGCCTGGCGCAGTACATATTGATTTACCTGAAAATATTGCGGCAATGTCTGTAGAAGGGCAACCTTTGAATCGTGATAAGCAAGAAAAATCTTATTCTGCTTATCAAAGTATGACTGCAGCAGCAGTAGCAATTTCTAAAGCAAAAAACCCTGTAATTTTAGTGGGAAATGGAGCGATTCGGGCTAATGCAAGTGAAGCTTTAACAGAGTTTGCAACACAATTAAATATTCCTGTTGCTAATACTTTTATGGGTAAAGGTGTGATGCCTTATACTCTTCCTCTGTCTTTATGGACTACAGGATTACAACAACGGGATTATATTACTTGTGCTTTTGATGAAACAGATTTGGTTATTGCAGTTGGTTATGATTTGATTGAATATTCACCAAAAAAATGGAATCCTCAAGGTGAAATTCCGATTATTCATATTGGAGCAAAATATGCGGAGATTGATAGTAGTTATATTCCGATAGCTGAAATAGTTGGAGATATTTCAGATTCTTTGAATGAAATTTTACGACGTTCTGAGCGAATGAATCAAGTAAGTCCGACTGTATCAGAAATTAGAACAAATCTTCGCTCTGAATATGAGGGATATAGTAAAGATAATGACTTTCCAATTAAGCCTCAAAAACTAATTTATGATTTACGTCAAGTAATGGGCCCAGAAGATATTGTTATTTCTGATGTTGGTGCTCATAAAATGTGGATTGCTAGACATTATCATTGTGACCGTCCTAATACTTGTTTGATTTCTAATGGATTTGCTGCAATGGGTATTGCTATTCCTGGAGCGATCGCTGCTAAATTAGTCCATCCTGACCGTAAGGTAATAGCTGCAACAGGGGATGGTGGGTTTATGATGAATTGTCAAGAGTTGGAAACTGCTTTACGAGTGGGTACTGCTTTTGTAACTTTAATTTTTAATGATGGTGGTTATGGTTTGATTGAATGGAAGCAGGAAGACCATTTCGGTAAGTCATCTTTTATTAAGTTTGGCAATCCAGATTTTGTTAAGTTTGCTGAAAGTTTTGGTTTGAAAGGTTATCGAGTTGAGTCTGCTACTGATTTAATTCCTACTCTGAAAGAGGCTCTTGCTCAAGATGTTCCCGCTGTAATTGATTGTCCTGTTGATTATCGAGAAAATGCTCGTTTTACTCAAAAATCAGGTGGTTTAAGTTGTTCTATTTAGCTAGTAGTAGTTCGTAGTAGGTTTGAGTAGGAGATTTTTCAGCAATTTATGATTGGTTATTGCTTGGTTGCTGAAAAATAATCCAGAGTAGGAAAGTTTCTGTATTTTCAGGAGTTCAGTAGGGTGGGAAATACAAATTTTTCAGCCACCAATGAGAAAATAACTAGGGAAAACTTACGATGAAATACGAAAATTTTTTCTATAGTTTAGCTATCAGAGAATGTTTAAAGAGTTCGAGCCACTATAATTTTTAATTTAGCGGTGAGATGAATTTCAACCAGTAAATTAATTGCACAATTATGAAACAAGTTTTGTGTTAGGATTAAATGGTATTTAGAAATAAGTTGAATCACCAAATTGATTACTTTAACTTACCAGTACAAGCTGAACCAACTCAGCATCAATAGGCAGAAATTAATCACATTCTTGATGTCTGTAAAAGTGTATATAACTATGCTTTAAGAGGGCATAAAGATTGGTTAAGTTCAAGGAAGTCACCAATCAATATTTGTTCGATTATTTCTGAATATATTATCCCTGGTGATACCCCTTACCCTAATTACAATTATCAGGCAAAAAATCTAACAACAGCCAAGAAAACTAATCCTAAGTTAAAATCAGTTAATGCTCAAGTTTTACAACAAACTTTAAAACAATTAGACAGGGCATTTTCTGAAATGAAATCTCTGGGTAAAGGCTTTCCTAGATTTAAGAAAAGGATGAGAAGCTTTGTTTTTCCTGCCATGCTGAAAAATTATCTAGGTTGCGGTAGATTCAAGTTGCCTCAACTGGGGTGGATTAAAATTAGGCAAAGTAGACCATATCCAGAAGTTATGGTAGCTAAACAAGCTAGGATAGTAAAAAAAGCTACGGGTTATTATTTGATGGTTAGTTTTACTTCATCAAAGTCAGTGCCAGATAATTTAGTAGGGAAAACATCATTAGGTATAGATGCAGGGATAGAAAGTTTTGTCGCTACTTCTACAGGAAAATTAATCAAGGCCCCTAAGTTTTTATCAGGTCAACTACGCAAGCTTAAATTGGCGAGCGACCCCGCGCCGCCTCCAGGCGCAAGGGAACGCGCGAGCTTGCTGCAAAGAAGGTTAAAACATAAAAATAAAGGGTCGAGTAATTGGTCAAAACTCCAGAATAGAATAGCTAGATTGGATGAGAAAATCTCTAATACAAGACGTGATTGGCATTTCAACATAGCTCATCAACTTTGTGATTTAGCAGACAATATTTTTGTCGAATATGTTAACTTTAATTCCTGGTCTAAAGGCATTGTCAGGAAACAATCTTTAGATAGTGGTATAGGTCAGTTTATTAACGAAATCTTACCTTATGTTTGTTGGAAACGAGGTAAGTATTATGCCAAAGTTGATAAGAATTATACATCTCAAGAATATCCTTTATGTGGGCATAGACAGAAAAAGAAACTCTCTGATAGAAAGCATAATTGTAGCAACTGTAGTTATCAAATAAATCGTGATGTAGCTGCTGCAAAAATAATCAGAAATAGAGGATTAATAGCCGTGGGGCACACGGCAAAAGAAAAGCGCACCGCCTGCGCTGAGGTTCCCTCAGCGTAAAGACGGAGCAAGAAAGCTTGTGGAGATGGTCTGACGGGGGTACAACTCAACTTGTTTGATTTGTTATCTAGCTAAGAATCTGTGATACAAGAATCTTCTGTTATAATCTCCGATTTAACGGGCGAGTGTCAATATAAAACTCTGGTATTTGACTTTGACAGAGAAAAATTATGGTAATTAAATTAAGGTGTGATTAGAAAGAAAGTTTTTGGTTACAAAAAATAGCTTATTTTCAGATTAGTTTGATTTTTTTGAGCATCATATTTGAGTAAATATTCACATTGGTAGAGAAATTTTCTACCCCTCTGTGAGTAACTTCAGTTGAAGTGACAGAGGGAAAAAAATTTGCTTACCAAAAATATCCTCTTTCCAGATTAGTTTGATTTTTTTGAGCATCATATTTGAGTAAATATTCGTGAGCGATCGCCTCTAAGTTACGGAGATTTTCTACTTCTGATTTACAAATCTCAGTATCGGTAGATAAAAGAATAACTTGATGACTAGCAGAAGGGAAATAACGTTCTACTAAATTCTGACGGTGGGATGAATCTAATCTACCCAAAGGTGTATCAATAGCGACGGGTAAATGTCTACCAGAAACCTTTGCCAAACCCCACAAAAACGAAATTGCCAAAAGCTGTTTTTCTCCAGCAGAAATGCGATTTTTAGGAACAACTTGCCCTTGATTATCGTAGAGAGAAAGAGCAAAATTATTATTATCAATAGCCACGCGATGCACCAAGTCTGATTTATGCAAAAGATAGCGGAAACATTCAGTAACTTCCATCTCTAGTTTATTCAACTTTTTCAGGGTTAACTTCTCCTTAAATAGCTGCAAAGTTTTCTTCACTTTACCAGAAGATTCAATGATATTTTGAATATTGTGACGTTCGATAGTTTCATCAGTATAGCTAAATAATTCCTTCTTAGTTTTAGTAATAGCATCCTCCAATTTTTTACGCTCGCGTTTACTATTTTCACAAGCAATCTGTATCCTAGCTAACTCAGTTTGTGCCTCCTGTAAAGCAGCTTCCAAAATTTTATAAGCTTCCGGAGATGCTGCACTTACTAGCTGCTTTTCTAGAACATTAATTTCCACTTCTAAATCCTTGAGACTGGTTAAACTTTCCCGAGCATTTTTTCGACAATTTTCAATCTCATAGCGCAACAAATTTTCTAGTAAAGTTAGCGCCTCTTCATCTGCTAATAACCAAGGTTCATCAATTTGATTAATATCCTCTTCAATCATCAGATTTTCTCGATCGAGAAACCTTTGAATTTTACTAATTTTGCCAGCAGGAATAGACAACTCATTCAGATAATTAACTAAACGTTGGTCTCTTTCCTGAAAAGCATCTAAAGCTATTTCTGCCTCATGGCGTAAAATCTCTACATCACCTTGAGAACTTGCTTGTTCCAAAAGAGGAGAAATTAAAGCCAGAGGTAAAGCTCCCGCAGCAAGTTCAACCATTTCCTGACGAGCATTTTCCATCTCTAATTCGACATCTTGAAATTCTTGTTTTAACTGACTTCTTTCAGCAGCAATTTTTCCCCCTTCCGAGACAAATTTTCTCATAGCTTTTTCTTGCTTTTGTTGAGCTTTTTTTAATTGCTTTTCCAAATCTACCAATTTTTCTGTAGCAACTTCAAAATCTTTTTTTTGCTGATGGAGTTTTTGTTCAATTTCCTCTAAATTTGCTATTTCTTTAGTCTTGGCAAATTGCTTCTTTTTCCGAGTCACCAAAATATCCAAATCTGCCGCGAGACGTTCGGCTAATTCTAATCCTAATAATGACTGAATTGCATCTACTACTAAAGGTGGTGGTGTTTCTAGTTCAGCTAATTCTTTTACTTGTTCTCCATCAAATAGAAATAAGTTAGAAATTCCTAAAGGTAAGAGATTTTCTATATATTCATCCCAGGCATTTGCTAAGTAAGAATCAGGCCATTCGCCATCAAGAATTCCTAAACTATCTTTGCCATCTTTAGGATTTTTTTCCCAGGTACGAACTACGCGATATTCTACAAGTTGGTCGTCTTGAATATGTTCAAAAGCTAATTCAATGCGAGTTTTTTCTGTAGGGGGAGTATTACGATTTACGCATTGAGAAAGAAAGTCGCTATAAGTTAAGTTTCCTCTAGTTGAACATTGGGTGCGATGACCGTAAAGTGCGAGGCGAATGGCATCTAAAAGAGTAGTTTTTCCTCCTCCATTCATACCTCCAAATAAGATGATGGGGCGAGGGCGATCGGTAAGGGTAGGGCGGAGGTTTATTGTTTGTTTACCGGAGTAGGGTCCGAAATTTTGTAAGACGAGTTCTAGGAAAATCATTTTTTAGGGAATAGGGAATAGGGAATAGGGAATAGGGAATAGGGAGTAGGGAGTAGGGGGAAAGGTAGTGGGTTAACGAAGTCAGAAGTCAGAAGTCAGAAGTTAACCCACCCCTCGCCCCTCCCCCTCCCAGGAGGGGAAGTAGGGGATTTCAGCTCCGCTCCAAAAATCTTGCGCCTTAAAAGGCGGGGTTTTAGACCCATATTATTTTGATAATTAACTTGATTTTTTTATTCTTAGAATTTACCTTTTTTCGGTAGGAGATAAGTTTGACAAATCCAATTTTCTTGTCAACCAACGCCCGAATTTTTGCCTTTGACTTAGACTGAGAAAAACAGAGGTTTCCCACAGATGAGTTTTCCAGAGAAATTTTCATAACTTTCTAGTCATTGTTGAATTTTCCCAGTAGAAGGTAAATCTGACAAATCCAATTTTCTTGTAATTTTTGCCTTTGACTTAGACTGAGAAAAACAGAGGTTTTCCACAAATGAGTTTTCCAAAGAAAATTTCATAACTTTCTAGTCATTGTTGAATTTTTCCCAGTAGGAGGTAAATCTGACAAAGAGAATTTTCTTGTTAACCAACGCCCGAATTTTTGCCTTTGACTTAGACTGAGAAAAACAGAGGTTTCCCGCAGATGAGTTTTCCAGAGAAATTTTCATAACTTTCTAGTCATTGTTGAATTTTCCCAGTAGAAGGTAAATCTGACAAATCCAATTTTTTTGTAATTTTTGCCTTTGACTTAGACTGGGAAAAAGAGAGGTTTTCCAGAGATGAGTTTGTCAGAAAAATTTTCATCAACAGATAATTTTTGCCTTTGATCTAAGACTGGGAAAATAGAGTTTTACTAGAGATGAGTTTGCCAGAAAAATTTTTATAAATTCCTAGTCACTATTGAATGTTTCCTGTAGGAAGTAAGTCTAACAAATAGAGTTTTACTGTCAACCAACGCCCGAATTTTTGTCTTTGACCTAGATTGGGAAAATAGAGTTTTACAAAAGATAAATTTTCTGGAGAAAGTTTCATATTTTTATTTCTCCCCTGCTCCCCTATTCTCCTGCTTTCCCACTCCCTTACTTGATATCTGCCGAATTTTGACGAGAAAATTTCATGTTTGCCCAACTTAATTGTTTAATTTTCTCTGAAACTTTTCCTTGCTCGACAGCTTCTTTAAGGTCTCTTTTATTATGAGCGTTTTGAATAGCTTCTTCCTTGGAACGAGAACTTGTTTCAAAACATTGTTCGAGACTTTCATAAATCTTATATCGGTGAGACTTAATATAATATTGCCGCTCTGTATCTAACAGTTTTGCCATAAGTTCAAGGTGCATCTCATCCCCATTACATATTTCTTCTAATACTGACCATTCATCACTACCTAAAAGACTTATTCCTGCACCAGGACGACAGTCTTTAAATTTCTCTCCTGTTACTTCTTTATATATACGAGGTAAACTATCATCAAACTCGTGTTTTTCCTCTAACCAAATGCGTCTAATTTCACTCAGTTCTTCCAGAGAAATCAGAGTAATATCTCGCATATTTTCTGGAGCAGTTTCACGAATTTGTGTTTGAGCTTCTAACAGTTTTCTCAGTAAAGTATCTCGCCATTCTTTTTTATATGGACCAGGAATTGGTTCTACAGAAACTTCACCATCTATATTCCGTTCAAATAGTTGAACTGTACCCCAAATTCGCCGAAAATCTCTTTTATCTCTGTCCGAAATATCTAGTTCCCGACGCAAATCTATCAGAGGTTGTAACCATTCTTTTTCCTCATCATTTTGAATCATTGCTGACATAGATTTATCACTATCTACTAAGGTGCAAACCCAGCACCCAAAACGAGAACTTCCACAACTAGGAGTTGAAGTATCAACTACTAACGGACATTCATTATCTTCCGTCGCACCTCGATACATTGCTAGTAAATCTTTATTACTATTTCCCCAAGGATTTTCCCACTGCATTAAATATAGCCAAACTTCATCAGTTCGCCAGTCCTCAATAGGGGAATAAATTAAAGAATTAAGTAAATTGGCATTAGGACTAAGGCGTTCCCGTACTCGTTTTTCTTCTAATCTTTTCATTGTTCTAGCGCGGTTAACACTTTCAGCTTTACGAGTACCTAAAACTAGGATAACTTCTCCATTAGTTCGTACAGCATTACGAATAAAAAGATTAGATGGTTCAATTTTTAAACGTCCCGTACACCATCTAAATTTTAGACGGGGTGCGGGATAACCTTTGCCAATTAAACCTACCCAATATGTATATTGAATATCTGGTTGTAGAAGGTGAGTTTCTATTGGCATTTTCTGTTCTTGGGCAACTCTCTCAATGTTTTTTAGAGATTGTTTTACCCAAGCAGAAACATAAGGATTTTCTACTCGTGTATCAGTAGTAATTACATAAATTTTTTTAGTTCTTTTTTCTACTGGCAAAGTAGCGATCGCATTCCATATAAGTTGCAAAACTGCGGTACTATCTTTTCCTCCAGAATATCCAACAATTAAGGGGATTTCATCAAGGCAATATAATTCTTGAATTTCTATAGTTAGCTTTTCTATATCTTTGATTAGTTCAGCAGTTGTTCGCTCTGGAAAAAGAGATTTTTGTATTCCTACCATTTTTCAATACTCCTAAAATTTTTTTTAATTTATTCTGCATTTTTATGAGATAAATATATTTTGGCGATGCCATTGTAAAGCTTCTATTCTGGGGAAAGATTCTTTTTCATTTGGCAACCAAAGCTGATTACTATTAAATTCCTTCATTGGTTTAGAATTGGGTGATTCTTCTAAGAAATTATTGGAAACGATGATTTTATAATCATCAGTTATGGTAAATAAACCTTTATCGAATGCCCAATGATGATTTTTACACAGTGATATGCCGTTATCTATTCTATTGTCATAAAATTTGGCAAATGGTTTGATCTGGGCTCCATCTACAATATTTTGGTTTATTGACATACTGAGTTTCATTCCACAAAAAGCACATTTATAGTTATAGGTATGTACAACTGCTTTACGAAAGATACTATCTCTAACTACAGATTTTTTGAAATATGATTTAGGTTGTTTTTGCTGTTGGTTTGATAAATTAATTGAACTTTCTTTCTCATTATTGTCTTTA
>NZ_JAAHGK010001210.1:0-2331 GCF_010672505.1 Okeania sp. SIO2B9
GATATAAATAGGACTTACACATGAACGCTATTGGTAGGGTGTGTTAGCGCTAGCGTAAGGTACCAATAACCCTTGTGTAGTGTATTTGCGTAAGTCCTGATAAATAAATAGTTTCTAGGATGAGAGAGAAATCAATTCTCAGCAAAATTTTCTAGTTTCCTTTTTGCCCTATGATTTTTGATAATTGGTATCACAAATGAAAGATAATTTGAAAAAATATCTAATTTATTATTGTACTAGCTAAAAAAGGAAGAAGGAAGAATAAATTAAGAGAAAGTCAACAATGATGTAAATAAATAGTTTCTAGGATGAGAGAGAAATTAATTCTCGGCAAAGTTTTCTAGTTTCCTTTTTGCCCTATGATTTTTGATAATTGGTATCACAAATGAAAGATAATTTGAAAAAATACCTATCTTACTATTATCCCTGGTTAAAAAGCAAGAATAAAGAAGGAAGGATAAATTAAGAGATTAGAGATAAGTCAACTCTCGGCAAAATTTTCTAGTTTCCTTTTTGCAGTATTATTTTTGATGATTGGTATCGCAAATGATAGATAATTTTAATTTTTTTAAAATTGACTATTATAGCAGGTTAAAAAGCAAGAATAAATAGGGAATGAAGCTGATAGCTGAATGCTTACGAAAATGTTTAAATAAATATAGACTTTAAGGTCAAAGTAACCTGCTTTTGTAAAATTTAGTTATGACTAGATTCTGGCTTAATAATATCCCTTAATATAGGGTTTAAAGCAAGAGCAAAAACAATAGCTGATAGCTGACGGCTGTTTGCGCAGCATCACCTAGGAAATGCTTACATAAATTATCAATTATTTCCCCCCTACTCCCTACTCCCTACTCCCTCTTTTTCAGAAATGTTAAATAATTATCTATCTAAAGCATCATATCAAGCAGTATTTCTTGGCTATAACTTTTTACCAATAATTACTTGGAAAATATTATCAAATCCCGCTGCTGAAATTGTGGCATTTTTCAACAACTATCGTATTCATAAACAGATTACATATTTGACTGTCAATAACTACGATTTAAAATTAGACATTTATCAGTCCCTCACCACCAAACCCCACCCAGTAGTTATTTTTATTCACGGTGGTGGTTGGGTAGACCGCCCAAAAGAAGTGGAATTATTTTTTTTATTGCCATATCTGAAAATGGGTTTTTCCATTGTGAATGTGGGGTATCGTTTGGCAGCACAGTCATTAGCACCCGCAGCAGTAACAGACTGTCAGTCTGCTTTAGGTTGGACGATAAAAAATTCCCAGAAGTACAATTTCGATCCGGAAAAAATCATTGTCAGTGGTTTTTCTGCCGGAGGTCATTTAGCCATGACAACTGCTATGTTACCTACTTCTGCTGATGAAGAATTGAAGGTAGCTGCGGTAGTTAATTGGTATGGCATTACGAATGTCAAAGATTTACTTGAGGGGCCGAATATTCGAGATTATGCTCTGGAGTGGATGGGCAACCAGAGCGATCGCTTAGAAATTGCTGAGAGTATTTCCCCTATTAATTATGTACATTCTGAACTTCCACCAATTTTTACTGTTCACGGTGATGCCGACTTAAGTGTCCCATATAATCATGCTGTGAAATTCCACGAAGCACTTAATCAAGCTAATGTACCGAATCAGTTATTAACTATTTCAGGGGGTGGACATGGAGGATTTAGTTATAGTCAAAATATGAAAGTTTATAAACATATTGAGAATTTTTTCATAAAAAATGATTTATTAGGTGATTAAGAATTAGGTGGTCGTAAATAGTCATGGTAGGGGCCAAATTAAGGGTTTTTATACAAATTCACTTTTAGGATGTTACAAATAGTCAGCAACTGATGATATGGAATAATAGGTTGAAATTATTGTAGAGTCAATACTTTATAGCGGTTTTCACAAAGGTAGTACAAAGCTTCTACCTTCTGCCTTTAAGCCAAAATCTCTGTATTCTATTGTTCATGAAAAACGCTATAAGTCTATCAACTTTTACTTCTAACTTCTGACTTCTTTTACTTCTAACTTCTGACTTCCGTGAAACGGTATAGCAATTCCCAATTCCCAATTAATATTTCTTTACTATTAATTTTGACCACCACCTAATTAACTGCCAAAATGGCTGGAAAAACCAGAAAAAACTGAGGCAGTGTTGTTAACCTTAATCAATCAAAACAAATGTTATATCTGAGTGAATTTCCAGTAGTTAATTCAGCAGTTGGTATGATATTACCAATTTTTTTTGCACAGGAAACAATAACTCCACCACCAGAAATAGACCCAGCTGTGGTTGATGGTATTATGACTGCGATAAACTTAGC
>NZ_JAAHGK010001211.1:0-2316 GCF_010672505.1 Okeania sp. SIO2B9
GATAAAAAAACCTTCTCCACTTTAACCTTTCTTTACCTTCTGCCTTCTGTCTTCTGCCTTCTTCAAGATGATAATTTATCCACAAAATTTTGATGTTCTGCTGTAGCTAACCCCAGTTGTACAACTTCAATTACTTTGATTAAATTTCCTGTTAATAAAGCTGCTTTATCTAACCATAAACCAGGAAAAACTTCACTACAAATTATTCCCTCGGAATTAGGTTGAAGCTGAACATATTCCCCTTTTTGTAGGCTAAACCAATCAATTTCTCCATCTTCGACGCGCCAAACCAGATATTCTTGAACTTGATTACGACGATAGATTTTCTTTTTTTCATGCACATCAATAGAAACAGTACTAGCAGCAATTTCTACTATTAATTCCGGTGCTCCTTCCACATAACCATCTTCACTAATAATTGACTGTCCACCATTTTCAATTCGCATTAAAGCATCGGGTTGAGGTTCATTATCTCCATCCAAACGAACAGTCGAATTATCTCCAAGTTGCACTCCTGGTGTTGAAGCACGATAGAGTAATAGCCATCCCATAATTGAAGCATGGGGTTCACCATGTTGGGTCATTCGTAAAGGAGATGCCATATAAACTGTTCCCTCAATTAATTCTGCTTTTTTAACATTTGACTTACTGTAACGATTTTCAAACTCAATTCGAGTTAAGCGATCGCCATTTTCTAGGGTGGGAATTATTGATGTTAATACTGTATTTTTAAATCCAATTTTCATAACCATCTGGCCTCAATATGTTAGATTTTGTTAGTAAATATATAATATAAAATATTAATTTTTGAGGTGTTTTGAATTGTCAAGGATAGGCAAAGTTTAGTTATTAATACTATTGTTAAATGTGGTGTGATTTTACTATCTGAATTAGATGCGATCGCTAATTTCAATTTGGTATTCCATGCTTCTGTTTGAGCTTGGTTAATGCTTGCTTTGCTGGAAAAGTGCGTCCCTCTTGCACTGAATTTCAACCTGCCTGAATACCTTCTATTGCTTGTATGCGGTCTACTAATTCTAGTAATTTTTGGTATGACTCTGCATCCTGAACTACGACTTCTGCTTTACCATTAACTGTGAGGATGAGTGGGTTTCCGCTTTCCTTAATTCGCTGCAAGTATTGGGTGGTATTACGTTTGAAGTTAGTAAGGGAGTCAATGTCTTTGGTTATGTCTAGCATCTTGTTACTTAGATAATTATTTAGCATCATATTAGCATTTTTTTAGATGTTTGGTAAGTCAGCTACTAGAAAAAAATCAGGGGCTAATTTTACCACTGAAGCTCTATATTGGTATAAATTACAAATGAAAATATTGTAGAAGCAATAAATTTTTGATATGACTGCTATGGTTATTTTGTTAATTTCATTCGTAACAATAAACTTTAAATCTCTTGCTGAACTGATAACTGATAACTGACTAAGGCGGCTGAAACGTTTATATGTTAAAGTCTACAAGTCTCTGCGAGAGAGAAGACAACCGTCGACCTGGCCCTAATTGAAAGAAGTCCTTATGCGGGAGGTGCCCCATTGAATGCGATGATGTATCCTTCTCCCAATTTAGCTCATCGTAGCTCAACAATTCGTCATCCCCCTTCATCCATCCTACTGAATTTCCAAAATTTTTCCATACCCGCCAATCATACTCTTTTCTTCCACCCAAATTATGGTAAATTTTCTTCTGCACAGAAAAGCCAAATTTACCATCACTATATTTTACCCAAAGTCTGTCAATTGTGCGGAGGTCTGTACAAGGAAAATTGTCTATATCTTGTTGGGTTAAATGTCCTTGCTCCTTTAGCCCCGGTACTTTCAACATTAAACGAGAAGTTTCTGTATCTGCCTCTTTCCATCTCTTTTGTTTTAGTAGATTTTCTAGGGTGGAATAGTCTGCATTTTTGTTTTTTGGCGTTGTTGTATTCTTGGTTTGTTCTGTGTTTTCTCCTAGGTAATGTACTCCTATAAAAATACTTATTCCCAATACTCCTACTCCGATAATTCCTGCTACAAAATTACCTTTTAACTTGAAAGTATTAATAGTATGCCAAATTATTTTCAAAGCTTTTAAAGCTTTTTCATTAGCAGGAGAAACTGCTAAAATACGATTCCATAATTGTTCTGCTAATTCTAGATTACTCTCATTTTCTGCTTCTAATGCCTCTTCTCTGAGAGTAGCAATATATTGTTCATTTGGCTGCTTTTTCAATAAGATTAAATGATATTTAGTAGCAGGTTCAACAATAGCATAAGGAGTTTGCCGAGGCTTTTTAAACTGACTATTAATATTAGGAACTTGAA
>NZ_JAAHGK010001212.1:0-2314 GCF_010672505.1 Okeania sp. SIO2B9
GTTAGAAGAAATTCTGTTTGAGCGTTGTCAAGTTCTTTTAACACAGCAATTTGCAATCAAGGCTATAACCCAGTACCATTGGTGGCCGAAAATTCAGGTTTAATTACTCCGATGCTACCGGATTTGATATCATACCCTCCTGGGAGGGGTTAAGGGTGGGTCCCCATCCCCCCATCATCCACAGAACCACCAACTCAAAAAATATGAGCCAAACCATTCCCAAAAAAATCCGCGCCATGGAAGGGTAAAGAGAGTTGACAGGGGATTTTTTTCCAAGTAGTATTGTATTATGGGTTGCAACTCGCCCGTACTCTTGATTTTTTATTCAATCAATTAAGTAAGCGATCGCCTCTCTCCCCATAACTTAAAAAATAAACAGCTAAATCAAAGACAAAGACTTATAAACAGAAACCAAAGTATTAGCACAAATCACCCCAGAAGCAGCCACTGCCGGAACACCAATACCAGGCAGCGTACTATCACCCACTCGATACAAACCAGGAATAGGAGTATGAGGCCCAGGGAAACTACCATCACCAGCGACAATAGCTGGCCCATAAGAACCTTGATAACGTCGTAAAAAACGAGCATGAGTAAGAGGGGAACCAATTAACTCCAGACTTATACGTTGTCGGACATCAGGAATAACCCTTTCCAAAGCCAAAAATAAAGACTCAGCCTTTTCACGTTTGCGTTGTTGATAAGAGTCATCCTTTTGCCAACCAGAAAAAGATTCCAGAGTATAAGCATGAACCACATGATGACCGGGGGGAGCAAGATGAGAATCCCAAACCGAAGGAATAGAAATCATACAAGTATTGCCAGGAGTGCTAATATCAACATCCCCATCAAGCACAACCACATGATGTCCCGTCAAATCCTCCAAACCATCAGCACGAATACCCAAATGTAAGTGCATAAAACTTTCTACAGCAGGAGTCGCCAAAGCAACTTCGCGGTAAGAAAAAGGTAAATCTTCTAATTGCAATAACTTAGTATAGGTATCCCAAATCGTAGCATTGGAAATCACAATATTCGCTCTAACAACTTCATCCCCACGCAACCGCACCCCTATTACCTTGCCAGACTCTATCAATATTTGTTCCACATGAGTATTCAAGCGTAACTCACCACCCCAACGTTCTAGACCTCTAACCAGAGCATCAACTATAGCACCACTACCACCCATAGGATATTCCACAACTGAGTTAGAACGTTCTCCCAACATAAAGGCCACTTCTGGAGCAACAGTACCATCAGCTTTTAAACCAGAGAGGAGAAAACATTCCAAGTCTATTAAACGACGTACCCATGGGTCTTGCACCCATTTGTCCATTATTTGCCCAACAGAACCCCCAATATCTCTGAGAGAAGGCAGTAACTTCAGCAAAGATAATCCATATTTTCCCAATAAAATAGGAATTAACCAAAAATCAGCTCTTAAAATTGTAGTGGGAATTTCTTTCAGGCCGTTATATATTTGCAAGAGATGCTCTTGAAATTGTTCTAATTCTTCAGCACCTTGAGTTGTGAACTTAGCAACAGCTTCTATGTAGGACGACGCATCAGAATAGATAGGTAAACTACCTTCAGGAAAATGATAGTGTCCCAGAGGGTCATAGACAACTGTCTCAATAGATTCTCCCAAAATTTCTAGGACTTTTTGTAAAGGATTGAGACTATTGGGGTCAGCTAATCCACAATAAAACGAAGGGCCAGAGTCAAAGTGGAAACCTTGGCGGGAGAAAGAGTGAGCAGCACCCCCAGGGATAGCATGGCTTTCACAAACTAATACTTTTTTGCCATAGTAGGCTAGCATTGCTCCTGCAACTAATCCTCCAATACCACTACCAATGACTATTACATTAAAGTTTTCCATATCATATTAATTTTTTTTTGACAATAGCTTTAACAGTTATTAATCTAAGACCTCTTTTTGAAGAAGGCAGAAGGCAGTGGGAACTGTTTGCGTAGCATGACCTAGGAAAGACAGAAGGGAAAATTGCTTATGGATTCAAACCCCACACAATTTTAAGCACCCCCGTTGATGGTGGGGTATTAAACCCGCCACAGAAAAGATAATTATCTTTTTCTTTTGGGTTGAACAGGACTTACGCATTTTTCCGAGAAAAACGCTATATATACCATAGTGCTATAGTTTTTATCTACTATATATAGTATCTTTGCGTAAGTTCTGTTTAATATAAAATCCGGTTATACAGTATATGTTTATAATTCTATCCACACTTCAATATTAAATCGGACTATTTCCCAATCTCCCCATCTGGTTCCCTTTCCCAAAATTGATATAAGA
>NZ_JAAHGK010001213.1:0-2312 GCF_010672505.1 Okeania sp. SIO2B9
TAAACTATAATTCCTACTGGAATAGCAATTACTGTTTTTCTTGGAGCATTTCTAATGATGTTCACTAATTTGTGGACTGATTCAATTAAAAAACAGGAAAAAAGTGATAAATAAACAGTTATTGATTAAACTTTCATCCTAGAAAAGTCAAATTCTGAATAAGATTGAATTTATCTGGGAAAATTAGGAAAATAAAAGAGAAAAGAAACTACAAAAATGTTAAATCTAGATAGCATAATCGAATTTTCACACATATACTGTGTAGCAATTTGTGGTGTTCTAGTACCCATGAATGTACTAGCAAGTTTACAACCAATAATTTTTACAGCCCTCCGTCGCCCCAAACAGGAAATCAACTTAATAGCATTAGTAGCTAGTTTTTACGCTTTAATGATTATCTTTCATGTTGGAAGCTGGTTTATTGTAGGAGTAGTGAGAATCCAAACATTCATTCTTTTGTGGTTTGCTAGCTGCTGTTTAATTACCAATACTTGGGCAGTTATTCACGGTTCTAGCATGAGAGAATTTATTCAATTTTCACAACAATTCCTAGTTAGACTTACTAAAAGTTTAACACTTCAAAATCAAGAGATTAGTCCTGAAATTAAATAGGATTTTTTGAGGCAGTCAACATTCAACAGTGAAAATGAATGAGGGGGTATTCATCATGGATAGCTAGGGTTAATTTTAGAGAAAAAATATTTTTCTAATAGAGATGATAGCCTCGTATCGGTAGTAATTCAACTAAGTCTAAGTACCCAGGAAAAATTAATTACTTCAGAACTTACCCAGGAACTCTAATTGTAGAGGACATTGCAACACATATTAGACTAAAACTAGAACTTAACAGGGAATTTTGCGTAAATCTTGTACCTAATTTATTCCCTGTTTTTTTTTGACAACATAGGATTTTTAGCTGTAGAATATGGGTAATTAATTTGGTATCACTACCGATCGGGTGGGGTCTAACAACTGAATTCTAATTATTAATTAAACATCACAATCTTGAAAAGAGGTAATCCCTTGGAAAAAACAATAGATAAGTTTTACGCTGATACTTACCATAAATTTTTTTCGCACTTTAAAACTTACGACGAACGATTAATTAGGGTATTGCAATCTCTCATTGATTTTATGCCTCAGTCTATCTTGGATCTAGCTTGTGGTACAGGATTGTCTACTTTAGCCTTGAAAGCCAACTTTGGCAACTCAGAAATTGTAGGCGTGGATATTGATTCAAATATGATTACCTTGGCCAGAGAAAAAATGCCAAATTCTCAAGTTCAGTTCCATTGTTGTGAGATATCAGATATATTAGCTAGAACCCCTAATGGAACAGTGGATTTGATATTTGTCAAATCAGCCTATCATTACTTTGAACACAAAATTCCGCTTTCGTATTTGCAGCCTTTGCTCAAAAAGAATGGGGTTATTGTAGTTGCCGAGAGAACAGTTCGATCTGCTAGTTCTTACCCATTACCAAAGATCGCATCAAGCTATTGGGCCAGTATTTTTGCGGAACCTCGCCCCAGTGATCGACTTGACACGGCAAACTTATTGGGAATGCCTCTTTCAGTGAGTTGTTATGGTGAACAAGTAACTATACCTACCGATATCTATCTTGATGCCGTCAAAAAGAATCAGCTTGTTGGTCTGTGGATGTTGAAACCTGAGACGATCTCTGCGTGGATAGAGAATCGTCTTTCTCAAGAAACTGATGGGTTTCATGTTTTTGAAGAATTCTGGCTTTATGTCTACCATAATATCTGAGAAGTAAAGCCATAAATTAACTATTTTACTGATGAGATCAAAGTGATGAAAGCTCCAAGATTTACTGACCTGATTGGAAATACCCCTTTAATTGATTTGACTAGATTAGTCAGTGAAAACTCAGCAGAACTCTATGCAAAATGCGAGTTTATCAACCCAGGTTTCAGCCTCAAGGATCGAATGGCAAATTATATTCTTGATGTTGCAGAAGCACAAGGTAAATTGAAGCGAGGGGATGTTATCGTCTGCTCTTCTAGTGGTAATACAGGTTGCAGTTTTGCCATGCTAGGTAAGATTAGAGGCTATCATGTTGTTATTGTTACATCAAACAAATGCAGTATAGAAAAACAAAATCATATAAAAGCTCTTAATGCAGATTTGATTGTAGTTACTCAAGATACCTATATGAGTTATGGGGCTATCAACAGTATTAAAATAATTGGACAAAGTTAAACATAAATAGACATTTACTGTGATATATTAGATTTATGTTTAACTTATTAAACTATTAAAAGAGGTGGCCGACAACTGAAATGCAATCA
>NZ_JAAHGK010001214.1:0-2310 GCF_010672505.1 Okeania sp. SIO2B9
ATTCGACCCGTAAACATACAGGCTCGATGAGGCAACTGGGGCAAATGAAGCGCTCAAAATCTCAAAGTGCGGACTTTGTTGACGGGGACTTAGAAACCCCGTCCGTCTACACGGCGGGGTAGTTCATCATCTCGCTTCGTACCATCTAAATTAGCCACTTTTGGTAAATAACCCCAACGTTGAAAACCAAACTTATCAAATAACTTTAAACTAGGCTGGTTATGAGCAAATATAACACCCAGTAAAGTATTGATTCCTAATTTAGGACTGTACAAAATTGCCTCTGAAAGTAATTTTTTCCCTATTCCTTTACCTTTATATTCAGGAGCAATATATATGCTCACTTCTGCTGTAGCTTTGTATGCAGCTCTGCCATTAAAAGACTGAAAACTCAGCCACCCAACAATTTTTTCATCTAATTCTATCACCCAAATTGGACGACTATCAGGTGAGTGTTCTTGATACCAAGGAATACGACTTTCAACTGATATAAATTCTAGATCTGCAGTAGCAATACGACTAGGAATTGAAGCATTATAAATTTCTACAATTACGGCTAAATCTTTTTCTTCAGCGTTTCTAATTTTCATTACTGATGTAGGAGTCTTAATTTTAAATTGTGCAGAAAATAGGTTCAACAATTAATAATTAATAATTAATTATTAATTATTAAGGCTTGCGCTCATAAAGCTAAAAGTCAGGATAGCTAAGTTCATTGCATTAACTGATATTGGTTAAAGCATTTTTTTGTCGAAAAAAGTGCCAGCTTTTCAGCTCAAAGAGCTGCAAAAAGCTAGTACTTTGAGACGATTATGGCAGAAAAATATTGGGACAATTTTTCCGACTATCTCTTCTATAATTCCCATTTCTCCTGTCTCCTACTAAAAGACTTTTTCAGCAAACCCCAATTATCAACTATCAATTATTCATTGTAATAGGGCTTTTTATATTCAATTTATCTCCTAGTTATTGGCTCTTATTGGCCTCAATTTACTGAAATTTTCTACTGAAATTCAAGAAAATTTCTTCACATAAAATGGCCGAAACCGTTGCCTGTTTCACCTCAAATCGACCCGTCCCCGCGTCCCCGTGTCTCGATGTCCCCGTGTCCCCGCGTCCCCGTGTCCCCGTGTCATACTTGTTACAGCTCACTTATTCCCTAGCGCATAGCGCTATACAACTCCATCACATCTTTTATGGCCATTCGAGAACTAGCTCCTAAGTTCAGAGATGAAATGTGGCCTCGACTCAGATGGTCAGCCGCCGCACAACCAATCATGGCCGCATTATCTGTACAGAATTTGAGGGGAGGAAATAGTACCTGTAAATTATTCTTACTTGCTGCTCTACTTAAGTGCCATCGCAACCCACTATTTGCAGCTACACCTCCACCAATCGCAATTGTATTTAATCCATAATCTAGCGCACAGGCGATCGCTCTTTTTGTTAACCCCTTCGCTACAGTTTCTTGAAAGCTAGCTGCAATGTCCTTAGTTATTGAAGACTCAGGTAATAATTCATGGCCTTCTGTTTCCAATTTTTGAATTAATCGCAACACAGCAGTTTTTAGTCCACTGAAACTACAATCATAGGGGTGATAGCCACCTTCAGGTAAAGAAATTTTCCCTTCAGGTAGAGAAAAAGCCGATCTATTACCCTCTGCTGCCAATTTATCAATTATGGGGCCTCCCGGATAGCCAAGTTTCAATAATCTAGCCACCTTATCAAAAGCTTCTCCTGCAGCATCATCCCTTGTTTGGCCTAATGTTTCATAAACACCACAATCTTTGACATAAATTAAACTTGTATGGCCCCCAGAAACCAACAAACAGAGAAAAGGTGGTCTTAATTCTGGTTGACTAAGATAAGTCGCGTAAATATGACCTTCTAAATGATGCACTCCCACAAATGGCTTTTCATGGACAATAGCCAGAGTTTTTGCTGCCGTTATTCCCACTAACAAAGCGCCAACCAAACCAGGGGCACAAGTAGCTCCAATACCATCAATATCTGGCCAATCTAAATCTATCTCTGTAAAAGCCTGAGCGATCGCCTGATTGATTATTTCTAAATGTTGCCGTGAAGCTATTTCTGGGACCACACCTCCATAAAAACTGTGAATATTAATTTGTGACTTTACGATATTACTTAAAACTTGATGATTCTTAACAATTGCCACAGACGTTTCATCACAACTTGTTTCTATAGCTAAAATAGTTGTCATTGACTGATAAATTTATAAAAATAGCTTGATTACTGTCAGCTTCAAATTTATCATTTCCATAGAAAAAAGAGCTTTTTTCCTTCGTG
>NZ_JAAHGK010001215.1:0-2310 GCF_010672505.1 Okeania sp. SIO2B9
GTTATTAACAATAGTACAAAAACTGAAACTTATCTTAAAAATATTTCAAATATAGAACTTTAACTTCTGAGTTCATTAAAAAACCCATTCATAAGCATAGTTAAGAATGGGGTAGATTTAGATATTTGCGATGCACGATATAACGCTAATTAATTATTCAGGTACAATTACAGTGTCAATTACATGAATTACACCATTACTCGCAGGTACATCTGCCTTAACTACATTAGCTTTTCCAACCTTTACACCTGAATTAGAAACATCAATGTTTACTTTACTACCTTCGACAGTCTTAACCATTCCAGATTCTAGATCGCCAGACATTACCTTGCCAGGAACTACATGATAAGTCAGAATTTTTACCAATTTATCTTTGTTTTCTGGTAACAATAACTTTTCTACTGTTCCTGCTGGTAAAGCTGCAAATGCTTTGTCAGTAGGAGCAAATACCGTAAAAGGGCCTTCTCCTTGAAGCACTTCTACCAAACCAGCAGCTTTTAGTGCCGCAGCTAAAGTATTGAATTGACCTGCTTCTGCTGCAGTTGCGACAATATCCTTAGAGTTAGAGTCAGCAATTTGTAAAGGTTGGTTAACTACTGACTGAGTGGAAGATTTTTGAGAGAAGTTAGCTACTGCGGGTAGACCGAAGAATGCGGTAGTACCAACTAATCCTAAAATAGCGATCGCTCTTTCCACTATATTGAAACTATTTTGATTATTCATACCGATCTACTTTTCCTGTTTGTTAAAAAGTGTAAACTTAGTTCTATTTATCTTAACAAAATTTTAATAAGTGTCAAGATAATTTACATAATCATACTCAACTTTTACTTTTCAGTTTTTAATTACTTCCGAGAGAATCCGGAGATACCTGATCGAATCCATAACTCAAAACTTCTATTATCGAGCCTTCTTGAGGAACATCAGCTCTAGTAATAGAAATTGTATCCTGATTGACAACTCTGACTGGAGTTCCTTCCATCACATCAAGAAATTCCTCGATAGGAGCAATATCACAAGTAGCTTCATCAGCAGCTTCAGTTTTGTAATGAGTGGGAATCACAATTCTGGGTTTTAGCACTTCCAATGTCTGCTTTGCCTCTAAAGGAGTATATGCTTTTGGCCCTCCACCTACAGGAATGAGCAGCAAATCTGGACGACCAATTAAAATACGTTCTTCTATGCCAATGGGACTTGCTAGTCCCCCTAAATGTAAAATCTTGATTCCTGCTTGCTGCCATAACCAAGCCACATTAGTCCCGAAGCGACGTCCACCTTCTCTATCTTTAGTAGTACGAATTCCTTGAATTTGTCTATTATCAACCTGATAAACTCCAGGTTCATATAACAACATTGGTGGTGGATTACTTGTAAAACCTTCTACTACTCCCTCATCTAATAATCTACTACTAATTAAAATTAAATCTGTATCTACTATAGGGTTGCGATATCCTGCAGTACAACCTATTGGGCGAAAAGGATTTACTAATACTTTAGTTGCTGCATCTTCAAATAAAAAGCAAGTATGTCCTAACCATTTAATTGTTAAAGATTCTCCTGTTTGTGCTTGAGAATGGTGAAATTTAGATGTTAAACCTGTTCCAATTAAGGCTAATAAACTTGCTTGTGTATAACGTATAAATTTTCGTCTTTTCATTTTAATTTGTTTGACTATAAGTTTCACGCTATAGTAATATAAAATAATTTGTAAAAGAAACTGTAGGGGTTTGATTTCCAAATCCCATCTTCGCTTAAGTTTGGAGACCAAACCCTGTTAGATAAAATATTACAAAATAAGCGCGGGTTGCTATATTTTCTCTTTCTATTACTATAGAACCCATTTGGTATCTATAACTTTGTTACTTTTAGGGTCTAGTTACCGATTTATTAGCCGACGATTTTCTAGCCCTTCTACTTTAGATAATCGAGCTTTTCGCAACTGTTTGTCCAAACAACTGAATAGCCAAATAAAAATAAAATATTAATTTGGAGGAATAGTTTTTCGAGCTTCTTTTATTTCAAAACAAAAAATTGCCGAGGTAAACTACCTCCGCATTTAGCTTTACGGCTCTTGTTCGTTAATGTAAGGTTTTTTCTAGCAGCCTGAGAAGAGTTGATGTGCTATGAAGCTAAACTAACAGTAAAGATCAACAAAATGCCTATTAAGTAAAAAACTTGAGTATATCAATTCTATACTCATAAAAATTTATTCTTGCAAAATACTTGACTTTTTTTCTAAATAGATATAATGTATAGTATTAGTGCTATTTTTTTTTATTGTACATAATTTCAGGCACTCTAAAGAGTTTA
>NZ_JAAHGK010001216.1:0-2309 GCF_010672505.1 Okeania sp. SIO2B9
TGATGGTGACAAACTGACCGAAACCTGCATCTAAGGTATGTTTTCCCAACATTCTTTTGGCCCATGCCTGAAAATTAAGGTCTTCAACAAAAATCATTCCTGCTTGGTCACATAAATGATGGGCTAACTTAAAATGGAAGTCTTTTCGAGTATTGGCTATCGTTTCGTGTAAACGAGCAATAATCTTGCTTAACTTTTGCCAGTTATTTGACCCAATCTGTTTCTTCTGGAGTCTGCGTTGCAGTAATTTCATCTGGCGGTGCAAACTGTTAAAGAATCTGGGTCGTTTAATTAATTCTCCCTCTGATGTGGCTAGGAATTTATCGAGTCCCAAATCAATCCCAATGGGATCACCATGAGGGGGGACATCGGGAACATCCACATCACACTCTAAACAGAGAGTTTTGACTTAGTTAACAATTTACGTCATAACGCGGCACAATACGATAGTTGTCTCGAACAATAACTTAGTGAAATTTATCAAACCAAGAGCATTGACTTAATCAAAAAATAACGATATTATACGTTATAAACCGTACTATTAGACCGATTGTGTTTGCTGCGCACATGAAACACAAATAAATGAAATGAAATCCATTAGAACCAAGCTCAAACTGAATAACCAGCAAAAAACTCTGATGGCTCAACACGCGGGGTATAGCAGATGGTGCTATAACTGGGGTTTAAGTTTGTGGAATGCTGCATATATTCATGGTTACAAGCCTAATGCTCGAAAGCTAAGAGAGGTTTTTACCAATCACACAAAACCACTTTATCCTTGGATGAAAAACTTGTCCTCTAGGGTCTATCAATATGCTTTCATCAATTTAGGTGAAGCGTTCAAGAGGTTTTTTCAAGGGTTGGGTAAACACCCAAGGTTCAAGAAGAAAGGTAAACATGATTCCTTCACAATTGATAATTGTGGAAAACCAATAGAACTAAATGGATGGAATCATAAATTACCTTTTATTGGTATTGTTAAAACTTATGAACCAGTTGAAGCTACAACTAAAAAAATCACCATTAGTAGACAGGCAGGAGATTGGTACTTAAGTTGTAGCTATGAATTCACTCCTAATCCAACAGAAAAGACCACTGAAGTTGTAGGTGTTGATTTAGGTGTAAAAACCTTAGCAACTTTAAGCACGGGAGTTGTTTTCCCTGGCGCTAAATCTTACAAGAAATTTGAAAGCAAGCTCTCTAAGTTACAATACCTTAACCGCAATAAAAAGATTGGTTCAGCTAACTGGAAAAAGGCGCAACTTAAAATTGCCAAGCTACACACAAAGGTAGCTAATATCCGTAAAGACGTGCTTCATAAATTGACAACATATCTAGCTAAAAACCACAGCATTGTGTCAATTGAAGATTTGAATGTTCGCGGTATGTTGGCTAACCATAAGCTAGCTAAGTCTATAGCCGATCAAGGATTTTATGAATTCAGGCGACAACTTGAGTACAAGTGTGAGTGGTACGGCTCTGAATTAGTAGTCGTTGATAGATTCTTTCCATCATCAAAAACTTGCTCAAACTGCGGTCATGTCCAAGATATGCCGTTAAATGTAAGGACTTATGACTGCCCTGAGTGTGGCTTGTCAATAGACAGAGATTTAAACGCTAGTATTAATTTGAGAGATGCGGTCGGCTTGACCGTGAATGCCTGTGGATGAGTAGCCGCCGACGGCCTCAGTTGAAGCAGGAAGTAAACAGTAAAATGTCATGTTATGACGTTTTATATCGGTTTTATGAAGCAGAAGCTACATATAATTCTACATTAGGCAAATCTTCAAGGATTTGTAGATATAGTTCTTGGAGTTCTGTAACAGCTTTTATAGATGAATCTCCTTGTTGTATGAAATCATTTACTCCTGCCATTAATAAAATAATATCAGGAGTATCAGACTTGTTCCAAGCTTCATTATTAACTATTCCATCAATAGTTATACCTGGTCTGCCTTCATGTTTTAATGGTTCATTTCCCTGTGTTCCAACAAATTCAAAGTCAATATTTTCTTCTTTGAGATCAAAGTATAAAGATCCTCGATGAATCAGTGTATCAGTAATTGAATCTCCTAAAGGCATTATTTTTAAAGTAGCTGCTAAGGTAGCAGAACTTACAGTGGTAAGTAAAGATGTTGTCATCATTACTACTGATACTAAAGCTCTCTTGACTTGTTTCATTAGTGTCGTGAGTTAAGATTTTTATTGATTTAGTTGACATGGTTAACAATAACACTAATAAAACAATACCAAACCAGTATTTTTGCTGAACCTATTTGCTCTGTTTGTGCAACAAAGCAAATAGGTTC
>NZ_JAAHGK010001217.1:0-2306 GCF_010672505.1 Okeania sp. SIO2B9
TATAATAATTTTATTTTTCCTTGATAATGGAAAGTGCAAAAATTATCATAACTTCAATCAAATAACTATATTTCAGATACTTTTATAGATTTCATCAAATGTTTTACATTGTTAAATGGCAACGTTTTAGACTATTTGCTATCTTCGGACTAATTTTAACATTTTTGATTAGTTGCACCACTCTCTCTCCTAACTTAAATACTCAAGAAATTAAGTTTTGGACGATACAGCTTCAACCTCAATTTACGAATTATTTTAATCAATTGATTACTGATTTTGAAGCAGATAATCCAGGTTTATCGGTGCGATGGGTTGATGTGTCTTGGTCAGAGATGGAAAGCAAAATTGAGAGTGCTATTTTGACAGAAACTCTTCCAGATGTTGTTAATCTTAATTCAAGTTTTGCACATTTATTGACTGAACCTAATACTTGGTTAAATTTGGATACTATTTTATCAGATTCGGTTAAGAATGAATATTTATCTAATCTTTGGCAAGCTAGTCAGATTAATGGTAAAAGTTTTGGTATCCCCTGGTATGCCACAACAAATATAACTATTTATAATTCTCAGCTATTTCAACAAGCAGGACTAGAGCAACCTCCCAAAAATTATTCAGAGTTAGCAGAGGTGGCTAAACAGATTAAAGAAAAAACTGATAAGTACGCATTTTTTATTTCTTTTCTACCAGAAGAATTTTCAGAGGTATTAGAGTCTTTTGGCAAGATGGGAGTGACACTGATAGATGTTGATGGAAAGGCTGCTTTTAATACTCCAACTGGTCAGACAGTATTCAAGTATTGGGTTGATTTATATCAAGATGGGCTATTACCAAAGGAAGTATTGACAAAAGGGATTCAAGCTGGTATTGATTTATATCAAGCTGGAGAAATAGCTATGTTGTTTTCTGGTTCAGAAGCGATCGAGGCAATATCTGAAAATACACCGGATATTGGACAAGCATCAGAACCTGTATCTCAAATTACGGGTGAAACTGGTAAAAAGAGTATGATGTTAATGAATTTAGCTATTTCTAGTAATACTAAACTACCAGACCAAGCGCTGAAATTTGCTTTGTTTATCACTAATAATCAAAATCAAACTGCTTTTACTCAAGAAACTAATGTTCTACCTTCTATAACTCAGACTTTAGAGAATAATTATTTTCAAAATCTTCCTTCTAATGCTTCTACTCAAGATAAAGCTCGAATTATTAGTGCTAATCAAATGCTGAAAGCAGAAGTTTTACTTCCACAAGTTAAAAATTTGAATGAGTTGAAACAGATTATTTCTCAAAATTTACAGGCGGCTATGTTGGCAGAGAAAACTGTTGATCAGGCCATAGCTGATGCGGCGTCTGAGTGGGATAATTTATAGTTTTTCAGGTTTAAAATTGGGAATTCTTAAAGTAGTAATATTATGTCCGGTTAAACATTTATAAATAATTAGGGAGGAGTCAGGAGACAGGAGTCAGGAGACAGGAAAAAAGGGCATTGGTAATTAGCAAGATGATTTTCTACTAGGGGTAATACCCATCACTGACTCTGGTAAAATATTTAGGACTTGCTGATTAATTATCAAAGTATTTATATATAAAGGTTTTAGCCTTTTGAGGGTCGAAAAAAGTGCGCTTGTTTCAGTTGAAAACGCTCAAAAAGCTAGTATTTTGGGCTGACTATGGCAGAAAAATTAAGGGACAATTCTTACTCCTACCTCCTCGCTCATTCCCATTTATCCTGACTCCTGACTCCTGACTCCTGACTCCTGACTCCTGACTCCTGACTCCTACCCTCGCTCACAGGACTTTTTCAGCAAACCCTATTTAAAGGTATCAGAAACAGATTACTCTTAAAGTTTCATCTCTTGATTTACCAACGCCCTTTTGTGAGACTACCGTTAGAACCAGCCATATTCCTTGAGAAAATCACGTACAGTGTCTGGGTCATCTTGAGTTAATAGACGATGTTTAACGGGGTAAACCCGATAATCTGCTCCTGACCTTTTTTTTCTCAAGACAGAAATTGTTTTTTTAACAGCATCAGAACCAATCTCAAGACCGGACTGATCGATAATCAACTCTAAAGGACTATTGGGATCTAGTAACATTTCTGCTTTCTCTTTCGACAGGTCTAAAACCCCAAAAACCTTAACTTTGTTATTCAAACCAGATTCTGTCACTGCTGTAAGTGCAGTCTCCGTTGCTAGATTTGACCCTCCCCAAAGTATCTGAACATTAGGATTATTTTTAAGTAGTTTTTTAACCTTTATAATATCCCTGGTAGAAGTAACGCTAACGGAGTCAACAAT
>NZ_JAAHGK010001218.1:0-2301 GCF_010672505.1 Okeania sp. SIO2B9
ACTTTACTATTACTCTGCAATACTATTTTTTCGTTAGTAAAACTTTCCTGATTTTGCTATTTTGCTATTGCTGATTACTGAAATTTTTGATGTTTAACTTAGCTATTAACTCTTCCTTAATTCGACCCATAATTGAAGTTTCATCCAGAGATTCTAAAATATGACTCACTACAGCTTTTGGACCTTCTTCTCCCCAAGATGCACCATTAGCAAGATAAGTTTTGCTTACTTGTCCAATTCCATAAGATGATAAACCTGCCACTGCAGCTTGAGTTACCGCTACAGATAAATAAGGCGCTAAAGACAACCCACCAGTAGCAGGTGCAGCTAAACCCAATAATCCTTTCACAGAACTTAGTCCTAGATTTGCCACTAATTCACTAGCTGTAATGCCACCCATACTAATAGCTATCTTTTGCAGTAAATCTATTGCTCCGCTTTGGCTCATGCTTATACCATACAACTTTGATAAAGTCAATATCATAGCTACATCAATCACAGCTCCACTCAGAATATCTACCACAGTTACAGGGTTAAGAGCGATCGCCATGGCTTTGGCCATTACTGCTTTCCAGATTACTTGATTAGCACTTTGTTCGCGAATTTCTATTTTCCGACGCACCAACTGCTCGTTGACATTATCAGCATAGAGCATACTATTGAGAGCTACCAGAGATTTACCTTCTTGGTCTAAAATTTCTAATATTTTTAGCTTTAAATCTTCTATCTGGGGTTCCCCCCGCTCCATCTGTACTGTAATATTACTGTCAGGTTGTCGCAATACCTTAGCTACAAGTGGATAAGCTGCTGCCATGACTATTTCCTTGGGAGATAGTAGCTCACGGACTCGCTCATCTCGGATTTTATTGTATATAGCTAGTCTATCTGCTTCTGGATACTGGTCTATTTTATTAAATACCAACAACATCGGTTTACCAGCGTCTCGTAATTGGGAAAGAGCTTCATATTCTACTTGAGTAATATCTCCTGCCACAATAAACAAGAGTAAGTCTGCCTGCTTTGCCACCTGTCGGGCCATCAGTTCGCGAGTTTCTCCATCTACTTCATCAATACCGGGAGTATCGATCAGTTCAATTTGGGATATTCTGTAAGAAACTAGAGAGGTATCAGATGAGGGTTCTGTTTCTTCTAAGTTATCTTTCCCTAATTGCCATTGCTTAATTTCTGTAGTTTTGGTAACACCATGAATTGGGCCTGTTTCAAATACTTTTTCACCTAACAAAGCATTGAGAACTGAAGATTTACCTCTTCCTACCATACCGAATACGGCAATATGTACAGAGGCTTTTTCCAGTTTTTCTAACATTGATTCTAAACCAGAAATTTCTGAGTCTAATCCGGTTCTTTCTTCGGGAGTTAAATCTATATTATCTACGATTTCTTTTAAAGCATCTTTTGCATTGCGGATATTAAGTTCTGCTTGAATATCTGCAAAACTTAGTATTGTATTGTCTAGTTCTCGATATACATTCATTTCTGGATAGTTTTCATTTAATAATTAATTCCCTATTCTAGTTGTTGATTTCAACTTTATTGAATAAGGCAAAAGGCAGGAGGAGTGTCCCCTACCCACAGGGCTAATTCTTTGTCGTCAGAGAATATTTACAACTCTATATTTTTGGTTAACTAGTTCTAGCAAGATCTAGGAAATTTCAAAGGATACAATTTTTCTAAGCGTGACAATAAATTAACCCTACACCGTCAACGGAGGTGCT
This sequence comes from Okeania sp. SIO2B9, assembly GCF_010672505.1. Taxonomy (NCBI): domain Bacteria; kingdom Bacillati; phylum Cyanobacteriota; class Cyanophyceae; order Oscillatoriales; family Microcoleaceae; genus Okeania; species Okeania sp. SIO2B9. The sequence goes on from NZ_JAAHGK010001218.1 coordinate 1,737, forward strand.
GAAAATTGTTTGGGGTTATCATACACGCGCGTGGTCTGTCGTTGACTATGCATAAGCAATTAGACCTTCTTCCTTCTTCCTTCTTCAAATTAGACATTACTAATATCATAAAATACTAGCTAAAGCTCTATAAAATTTATTTCAACACTTCTATAATATTTGCCACTGTAAATTTTTTGCTTTAATAAAATTGTTTTTGACGTCGTGCTGCTACTACCTTTTTCTTTCGTTTTTCCTGAGAAGTTTCAAAGTACCGACGTTTTTTCACATCTGCAAGGATACCTGCTCTAGAAACTTGACGCTTGAATCGCCGGAGGGCCAACTCTATACCTTCGTTTTTACCTAGTAATATCAAATCCGGTTAAACAACCATAGAATGGTTAAGTTAGGAGGAGTCAACCCACCCCTCGCCCCTCCCAGGAGGGGAAGTCAGGAGTCAGGAGTCAGGAGAAGAAAGAATTACAAAGATGAGCGTAGTTATGACGATTGAAGATTTTTTTTATGTCCAATTAAACGGATTTGATATAACACTTGGGTCATTACTTTTTCTTTTTGTCTTTACAGA
>NZ_JAAHGK010001219.1:0-2298 GCF_010672505.1 Okeania sp. SIO2B9
TTGAGAAAGACAAGGGTTAGATAAACTAAAAGCTGGTTATCTAACCCTTGTCTTTCTCAACCATTAATTATTGGTAAATTATCAAGCCATTCTCGAAAAAATTGCTTATATTCAGAAAATTGTAAATTGAATTTAGTTTCAATATCATGTAAAGTTAGGTTTGTAGCTGTAATTGTTTCAAACATAATGAGAATAACTCTTTATTTAGTACATTATTATATAGCAATTCCCAAAAAGCGTGAGGTACGCGCATTCGTTTCTTTTAGGGATCAGGTAGGGACGTTGCATGCAAGGTCTGTACAGAATAGAAAAGAAGAAAAAACTGTATCTCAGTAACTTGAGAAGTAAGCATTCAGCAGTCAGCTATTAGCTAGCCTCCTGCGGAGGAACTACGTTAACAGCTATTGATGATAGGAGGAGGTAAAAGCAATTGAGAAATTTGGATAGAATTAAAACTTACTGTAAAATTACGTTTCTTCATGCTTATATGGAATTATTCATTATTTGCTGATAGCTGACTGCTAAGAGCTGAATGCTTACTTTGAGAAACGCTATATAATCTCAAAAGTTTTGAAATAATCGATCATAAATATTAATTATGCCTTTGACTCCTCTCTCTGAAACAGTAGCAAAAACAAGCCTTAAAAATATTCAACTTATAGCTACTGATATGGATGGTACATTAACTAAAAATGGTGAATTTACTTCTAATCTTTTCCTTAGTTTAGAAAAATTAGCAGCAGCAAAAATTCAGGTATTAATAATTACAGGTCGTTCTGCCGGTTGGGTGCAAGCTATTAAAAATTATCTGCCAGTAGTAGGAGCGATAGCTGAAAATGGAGGTTTCTTTTATCCTAATCATAACGAAGCACCTAAATTTTTAACTTCTATCCCAAATATTAATCTACATAGACAACATTTAGCTGAAGTTTTCCAATACTTAAAAAGTCTATTTCCTCGGATTGAAGAATCTGTTGATAATCAGTTTAGACTCACAGATTTTACTTTTGATATTCAGGACTTAAATTTATCTGAACTGACAAAAATGGCAAAGATTTGTCACTCCAAAGGTTATGGTTTTACCTATAGTACTGTGCAATGTCATATTAAACCTTTAGAACAGGATAAGGCGACGGGTTTATTGCAAGTTTTGTCAGACTATTTTCCGGAATTAACAACAGAAAAAATTCTTACAGTTGGTGATAGTCCTAATGATGAAACTCTGTTTGATGAAGGTAAATTCCCTTTGTCGGTGGGAGTCGCAAATATTCGAGAATATGCGGATAAATTGAATCATCAACCAGTTTATATTACCAGTCAAAAAGAAGCAGAAGGTTTTTGTGAATTGGCAGAATTACTATTAGAAAAAAATTAATTTTCTTCCACCATAAAATCAAGATTTTTTATGCAACACCATTTCAGTTATCAGTTATAATATAGCATTTCTCAGTAAGGGTTAGGTACACTGCTGGAGATTCCCCCTAACCCCCCTTGACAAGGGGGGAAACCGGAAGTCCCCCTTTTTAAGAGGGATTTATGGGGATAGTTGATGTAGCTCACGCCTTGTAAAAAGGGTATCGCGATCGCTCCTCCAGTATCAAAAATTTTTCCTACACACAACTTTCATATTTGTCAAAATCCTATGTTAAGCTGTAAGTGTGAAAAAATGTGGGCGCAAATAGTGTCGTTATTAGTAGTTTCAGGATTTACGCATGAATGCTATTGGTAGGGTGTGTTAGCGACAGCGTAACGCACAAATCCCTATATCTATTGTCAGTGCGTAAGTCCTAAGTAAAAAAACCCTTTATTTTTTAGTCAGACAAAAAGATAATATTCCGCAATACTTTGCGATCGCCCACTCGAACCAAACCATAATTTCAAACCTCCCTATTACAGTAGGTACTGATAACTGATAACTGAAATGACGAATATATCAATTCAATCAGAACCACCACTTTCAGCAAAGCAAACTCTACCCACCATGTACAACCTACCAAGTGAAAATCAGGAGGAACCTGGTTTGCCAGACGAATTTCACTACTTGCAACCAGAGTTGTTGCGCCAAACTTTTCAACCTCACAACTGGTATCCCAATTGATTGTTCTGTGGCAGCGATCTGAATCTTTACTACGATTTTCCGTACCGGAATACTCCGCAAACGCACACATTTAGTGCTGACTGCTGATTGCTTATTTAAAAATAGAACTCAATCTTTGTGAAAAAACTTGAGGAGAACATTCAGTTTCAACTCGCTTCATGGCATTTTTTCTAAGTTTATTCCACAAAGCTGAATCTTGA
>NZ_JAAHGK010000122.1:0-9434 GCF_010672505.1 Okeania sp. SIO2B9
AAAAATCACTCTTGAGAAAGGCTGTTTCCAAGAGTTTATTTACTGTATAGTAGGGTGTCTAGTAGCTACTATACAGTTCACTAGACAGCTATTTGGGACTATTCCCTAGTGTTAATATGATGAAAGTAACTAAACTCTTAGCAACTAGACCAATTGAGGTAAAGACTATTGCCAGCAATAAATCGGGAGATTGGAATATTCACAATATTGACAAGGTTGATTACTACCGTGAAACTAATATTAAAGATCAGGGAACCTATATCGAAAATCAGTACAATGCTGCTGAACAAAAAACTTTGGCTGAAGCTGCAAATGAAATTCAACAACTCTTAGAACAACTCAGTCAAACTTACCCAACTGACACGATTACTGGACAGATGACAGTCGCTACAGAAGTCATAAAAGAGGTAGAAAATAATCTACCTTTAGCAGACCGAATTCTGAGTGCATTAAGAGCCGGAGGAACCAATGCTTTAAAGCAAACCCTGAACCATCCCGCAGCAACATTTGTATTATCGGCTTTAGAAGACTGGCAGAAGTCTAAGGAACAGAAATAGTCAGAACTAAACTTTAAAAAAGTTGTAAGTGAGGGATGGGTTGTGGATGAAAATCAAGGGGAAAAATCAACTCAGCATCACACTCACATGGGTGAGGGAGATTACCGTGAAACTAATCTCAATGACCAATCAACCTACATTGGAAATCAATACAATTATCACCAGACTTCTACTACAAAACCTGAAAAAAGAGATCGAACTCAACAGAAACTTCTGCACTGGGTAGAAACTGAAGTTGAAAAACGCCTACAACAATCCCTCCATAATCGAGTTTACATTGTTTTAGACAAAGAAGAAAATTCAGAACAGGTACAACATCCTTGGGAAATTGACATCAAAGTCGGAGAACAATCTAGTTTTCGACTGCCCAAAGATAGCTCAATTGAAGAAATATTTGACCGCTCAGATATTGCTGGACGACTATTAATTTTAGGTGTACCCGGTTCTGGAAAAACCACAATGTTGTTGAAGCTGGCAGAACAATTAGTCAAACGAGCAAAAGCTAATCCAGAACATCCCATTCCAGTATTATTGAACTTATCCTCATGGAAAGAAGATAAACAAAGTATTAAAGACTGGATGGTGACTGACCTCAAATCTAAATATGGGGTGCGTAAAGATATTGCTGAACAATGGATTGAAGAGGGGGTACTTCTTCCCTTACTGGATGGTTTAGATGAATTAGACGCAGCACGACAGGAAAAATGTGTGGAAAAGATTAATGAATTTCTGCATCCTGAAACTTGGTCAAGAGAATTAGTGGTTTGTTCTCGCATTGAAGAATATCAGTATTATCCAACCAATTTAAAATTGAATGGTTCAATTATTTTGCATTCTTTAACAATAGAACAAATTCAAGATTATATTCTGAAAACAGAAGGAGAAGAGTTATGGAATAATATCAATTATGATTCATATTTAATAAAATTAGCACAGACTCCTTTATTGTTAAATATTATTATTTTATCCTTTAAAGAAATTTCTTTTGAACAGTGGAACCAATTTCAATCCTCAGAAGAACGACAAAGTTATCTATTTGATGCTTATATTCGACGAATGTTAAAGCGTCCTTATAGAAAAAAACAAAAATTTTATAAATATAAAAATACTATATTTTGGTTAGGTTGGTTAGCAAAACAACTTATTCAGGAAAATCAAACTGAGTTTCTTATTGAAAAAATGCAGCCGAGTTGGTTAGAAAATAGATGGAGAAAAATAATTTTTGGGCTAATTTTTGGGCTAATTTTTGGGATAATTATTGGGATAATTATTGGGATAATTATTGGGATTTTTGATCTAATTTATGGAATTTTTGGGCTAATTTTTGGGCTAATTTTTGGGCTAATTTTTGGGATAATTTTGGGGGCAGATAAAGAGGATGAACAAACTATAAAAACTTTTGAATCATTTCAATTCTCGCTTAAAAAGGTTAATAATCAGCTAAACTTTAAGAATCACCTAATTTCTGGGGTAAGTTTAGGGATGATTTCTACGCTAATTTTTGATCTAATTTATGGGCTACATTCTAGGCGAATTTATGGGATAATTTATGGGCTAAGTCATTTGCTAATTTTTGGGCTAATTTTTGGGCTTCAAGGCTCAGAAATTGATTATAAAAAGATTCCTAATCAAGGAATTTGGCAATCCCTAAAAAATATGAATATACTTATAATTATCACCTTTTTAGCTGCTTTAGGATTCTCTTTATTATTAATTTCAGCATCGGGAAAATTAGTTGGAGTTATTAATATCTTACTTGGTAGTTTTGGATTCAGCTTGTTATTTGGTGTCTTGGGAATTGGATTACCTGTCATTAAACATTTTTCTCTACGTTTAGTTCTTTGGTTTAATCACTACATCCCCTGGAATTATGCACGATTTCTCGACTACTCTACAGACCGCCTATTCTTGCAACGGGTTGGGGGTAGGTATCGGTTTATCCATGACTTACTGAGACAACACTTTGCAAACCTTTAAAATACAACCAAAAAACAGAGTTTTTTTTACTTTTCTTTACATTGTGTCGCTTTTTGCGTGTATCTTGTCTATAAAACTACTACATTTATAAATAATGGATAAATTAGATTTATTTTGGGAAGAAATTTTAAGTAATATTAAACTTGCTTCTAGACAAGCTTTATTTAGACAACAAGCTGAATTAGTTCATGTAGATTTTAATAATCAAAGCATAGTTATTTCTTTTCCTTCTGAAGCATTGGCTGAAATAGCAAGAAGTAAAAAATATGTGATATCAGATGCTATTTATATTCTAATAGAATTAGATTTTGAAGTAAGTATTGTTACTGCTGTTACTGATAATAAATCTGATGATGATGACAAATTTACTAATATTCTGTTAACTAAACTTGAAAACATTAGGAAAAGTTTATTACCTAATCAGTCTATTATATGTAGAGGTTGGCTTGATTTTCTTCCAAATATTGTAAAAAGTAATGAGTAACCTGGTATTATTTTATATCAACAGCGATCGCGACTACCGTAAGTATTACCAATTTGCCAGAGGCATAATTACAAGTTTTAGGAGTGAAATTTTCCATCAATTAGTATTGATTTATAATTGATATTTTCAATTATAAAATTAATTTTTTGTAGCAAATTACTCCCAAAAAATTCACAAATTTAGGCTGTATTTTTATTTATTATGACAAATATGTATCAAGATGTACTCTAACAACATAATCAACAAGAAAAATTAAATACTCCAATGCTGCATCAACTGTTCTATGTATCCCTGGTTTTCTCTTATTAACCATCTCAAACATTAATCCACTATCTATATATAAATATGAATAGTAACATTGTTGTTCTATATTATTAACAAGTTTAAATGAAAACTCTATATCCTCATCCTCATATTCTGGATTTTTAACTGTATATTCCCAATCTTCAACTATAATTTTTTGTTCAGCACTAGCAACCATTAAGCCCCCCTTAAACAATACTGTTTATTATTACCTTTTTCTAACCATTCAAAATTATAAACTTTTGCCTTTTTACCACTCTTACCTTTGAAGAAGTTTCTATTATCATCATCGTAGTCACTACTAATTAAACTCCCGTCTCGATTGAGGAAATTGAAGTGTTTGCGAAACACTCCAGCGAGACTAATTCGTTGAACTCCTGACACTTGCAACGCGTACTCAGGAAACCAATGCCAGTCAGAAACATAATCAGCAGGTTTCAACTCATACTTAAGTACTTCCAAAGGCGATCGCTCAAAATCATCAACAGCTTCAATACTAACTATCGGGTCGTAATCAGCTTTCAGAGAACGTTTCCACAGTTCCTTGAACTCCGACTGTTCCATGTATTTTTTATCAAAATAATCATGCTCAACCGCAATCATGTAGTGCAAGTGAGGGTGAGAATTATAAATGTGATGTTTAGTTTGAGTACATTCAAATGACCGCAAATATCCTCTGTAAAGCTTACCCAGTTTATACTTGAAGCTCATCATAAACTCGTGAGAAGCTGGAGACAAAGTATTATCAATAAACTCACGCAACCTAGAAACAGGAACATTGCGAACAGTCAAAGTTAGTAAAAGATATCGTAAATTCAACTTTTCCAGTTCAGGATAAGCACGAAATGCTTTAGCTCTCCACATAGCCGAACGCCTGGAAGTACACATCGGACAGCAACGAACTCGACAAAAATTAGCTGCAATCAACTTCGGACCGTCAGAGGTTTTAATAAAACTGAGCTTGCTGCCACAAGAACCATTATTATACTTACGACCCATTAACTTATCAGACCAATCCTGAAGCTTAGAAGCTTCTGCTTGATTTTTTCTATTTTCAGCAGCAATTTGCAAAAGGTTTGCAGATTGACGAACACTATGTTGAAGTTTATTAAAGTTAGCATCACCAGGAAAAATTTCACCTAAAAAAGGTGGCATCCCTACAAAACTACTTGAGGGATATTGCGAATTAAAAGTACCCATATAATAAAATTGATATATTTTTATTATTAACAGAAGCTATAGTTAATGTCATCAGAGAAAACACGGTTAAATTTACGAAAACCCCATCCCTATTGGCCATTTTCAATTTATGCCTAATTTATTAAAAAGTTTACTTTCTTATCAAGGTAAGTAGTGGCGACCGGGGGCGCACTTGCAGGCTCGCACATCCCCATCGGCCACCCACTTTCTTATACTTTTTGAAATTGGTTTTTTTAGTAGTATTATTTATTATTTTTTACCGTGAGTGCTTTTAATAATGCGCTCGGCAATATTAGCTTAGAAAGGAGCTGAAATATCAATCATTTCAATTATATTTTTATTATTTTTGTGCAGCAGTGAAAACGCCTAAAAGCCTCAAAGAACTCCAACTAAATCAACTAACCTAAGTTCAACTATAATTTGTAGAAGTTCGGGGACTCATCTTCTACAAATTAAGTCTCTCTAAGTTTCCGTCTCGGGAGAGCCGTCGTTGATTAAGTTTCCGTAATCTTTGAGTCTTTTGGACGGCTAAAACAGTTCAGTCAATGATTACGTTTTTGGTAGCTTTAGTAGTCGGCGAACAGTGATAACAGTACCGAAATAATAACGGGTAAGTTTGTTGATACTCAGGGTATGACAGCAAGGTTTTTGTGAATGGGTAGCAGGAGGGGGGGGTTGACGAGGAACTCAGGGAAATGTGAGTGAATACACCCCCTCCTCCTTACCCATTATAAACCTAAGCAGTCAACCCCTAGGCAAGTGAGCGCTCACGAGCAGGATAGAGAGATTAACTCAGAATCTTGGGAAATGTGATTGCTTTTTGTTTGCAATCATCTACGGCCATATCGATACAGGGAAGAAGTTACATTTGATGTCACTCCCACAGTAGCAGATAAAGATTGTGGAAACTAATAACGCAACTGCAACTACAGCTCCGCTGTGGTTACGGTTACTGTTATTCATTTTAATATACTTTTTCCAAAGCAAACCCCCGAATTTTTTGAGATATTTTATTATGATTTTCTACTATATATTCACCATCAGAATAAGGAGTAGATTTGACAACTTCAATAATTATAAATTGTTCATCATTTGCTAAATCAATTACCCTATCTCCAACTTGAAAATACTCTTGGCCATTAACATTATTAGGTGTATTTTGGCGATCAGGATTTTGTACTACATGTTCTTGAACTGTAGCATCAATGTGCGGTGAAGGGGGGGTATCTAAATCTAAACCTGAAACCTGAATTAACTCCTTATTATCACCTGAATCCTTTGATTCATCAGTGTTTTCTTGTTTCAGGTCTTGTTTCAGGGGAGTTTCATCCCTCTGAATTAAATCTGAATCCAACCTGAAAGTCTGAATATCTTGATGTATCTTATTTTCAGTTATTTCAGTTTCAGTTATTTCAGTTTCAGGTTTTGTTTTAACTGGGGGGGGGTTTGTTGCACACAAGTCAGATTTTGTATTATCAGGAACTAAATAAACATAGCGCCTTTTCTTAATTTTATCCCGACAGCGGATAATCTGACTTTGGTCTTCAAGCCGATTTAAAACCTCATAAATATAATTACTAGACCCCAATTTTTCTTTAAGTTCTTCAACAGTAAAAGCTGTCCCTTTGTTATTAGTTAAAAAGTCTAAAAGTTTCAGACTTTGGTCTTGTTTTTTATTGTCTTTATCATCACCCTCACCAATATATTTAAAGATGCTTTGGTCTAACCAAGTATCCGATGGTTGCATTTCAAACATTAAATTTTGAACCGAACCCTCACGCGGAGTAATTTTTAACAAGCGAATATTGTTTTTACTATTATCATCATCATCTTTTTTAACCAATGACTTCATTTGTGCGATTCCCCAAGCTGCTGCTGTAATGCGACTAGAGCCTGCTACTTTATTGATGCCAACAGCTTCTCTGCTTTTGTTCTCGTGATGAATCAGTATGCAAGCAGCTCCATACTTTGAAAATAAATCGCGCATTTTATATATATGTTTGGCGAAAGCTGCCTCGTTTTCGCTAACTCCCAAGTTACGAGCAATTGCGCTAAGAGAATCAATGACAACTAAAGTTGGTCTGAAAGTTTCCAACTGCTTCTCTAAAGACTGTAAGTTATCCAGTCTCAGCCCTGATGCAATGAACATATCTTTCTGAGTTTCGCGGTCTAGCAAATCAAAGCCACGAGCAAACAGTTTCCGGCGGACACTAGCCTCACTTTCATCATCGTGATAGTAGAGTATTTTTCCCTTGGGGATAGGATTGCCATACAATGGAGTAGCCGTTAAATGTGCATACATAATATCGGTGGCAAACAGAGTTTTTCCGACTTTTGGTTCGGCTGCTAATAAAAGCAGTTCCCCTTTTGGAAGCAGACCGGGATAAATCCAGTCAATCATCTCTGGTTCTCTATCTAAAAAGCTCAACAAGGGTAATCCTCCAGATGTATTAACCATCTCCATAGTAGGAGATTCTAGAGTGAGGATATCAGACTCGATGGTTTTACGCGACTTCCGATAAATTTCAGCAATCGCATCAATCTCTATGCTCCTATCTAATTGATTAGTAATTCCTGAGAGTCTGGTAATGTCCAGCTTATAGCGTATTTTCTTACCTTCTCTGATAGCGTTCCGACTAAACTCATACCATTTACGGTCGCTCATCCCAGTTTCCTCTTGCAAGTCTAACAAATCTAATTGTATCTGTTCTGGAGAGCGATCGCTATTATAAATCTCTTTAATTCGAGTAATTGCAGCGCTTGGTTTGAGCTTACCATTATCAAGATAGTCAGAGCGATTATAGTTTTCTATTAATAACTGGAGATGCTGGTCAATGTTAGTGGCGCTCACGGTAGACTTAAGATAATTAGCGATGCCAACGCGACCGCCAATCAATTCTAATTCTCCCCGATTAATCATCTCCATTGTGACAGCATTAAGGTCAGGAATTTTTCCCTGGTTATATAAATCTTTAATACACTGAATAATTTTTTGATGGCCTTGTGTGGAAAAATACTCAGGTTTTAAATTGTCATTAATTCTGCCAATTGCGTGACAGTCTATGATAAGACCCCCAATTATTTCTATCTCTAAATCAATTAGAAAGTTCTTAGTAGAGAGGCTTTGAGAATTTGCTTGAAAAAGGTTAGGGTTTTGTGCTATGTTGGTTGGTAACATTTTATGTTTTCACCATGCTGACAACATGGTTTTCCTTTATAAAGTACATTTAATCTATATAAGCTAAAAGCTCCCATATGGAAAGTGGTCTGGGAGCTTTTAGTAATGCTATGTATCATTATTGATACTACTAAGTGGGGATATTATAGGGATAATTGCTGAAATCAACAGCTAGGAGTTTCTTATCAGCTATTTTTCCAGTTCATCTAACAATATGAATCGTATTTAATCCTCCTTTTTAATCCATTCAGTATAGATAATAATGTCATCAGGTTCTTTTCTAGATTCTTTGTAAAAAGGTTGCTTGATTAATCTCCAACCATCCCTTTTCATCGACTCATTCATACTTCCTAAAAATTCATCACCCAACTGTTTAGTTGTGATAATTCTTACTTCGACAGTTTCTCTTAAAGCCATTCTTAAATCTCCTAAATAATTGCTTTAATTTGTTCTAATAGTTGTTTACCTTTCTGATAAGCTCTTCCTTTCATTTGTAACACATTCTCAATGATGTAAGAATCGGAAGCGGTGGAAGTGCGAATAAAATCAACTAGCTTAATCATTTCCGTTACTTCCAGTTCTTCCAATGCTTCCACCCGCTTAGATAGAGTGAAAGTAGGTTGTTTAACAGCTTCCCCAGTTTCTACCACTTCAGGGGCGATCGCTTCTGGGCTATCTGTAGCTTCAGTAAAAGGTAATATTTGTTTTGCGTCTTGGTTAAATGTCTGTTCACGACTGTATAATATAGCAGCAGTTTCAGAATCAAAATCTAATTGTTCAGCTCTACGAATTACTGTAATTATTTCTTTGAATTGAGTTGATGTTCTACTAATTATCCATCCTAGAACAGAGTGGGCAAGTGACCAGATAATGGCAAAGTGTAATAGTTTTTCGTTGTGGCCAATTACTGCATAAGTGCCGAAAAATGACTGGGCCAATAAGTAGAATTTAGTTACATCGTGTAGTTCGTTTAGATGGCTTATAATTCTCTCAGTTGCTAAGTTCATTAAATAAAAGCTCCTAAGCTAAATCCTGATATGAATGCTGTTCCTGTTAGGATAGTGAATGCGATTAATTCCCAGAAATCACTAACTCCTCGTTTAATCCAGTAGTAGCCAGTGACTCCAATTGTTGCTAGTAGTTTTAGAATTAATAGTGGTATTAGCAGTCGCCACCAGCCTACAGCTTCATATCCTATTAGAATTGCAGCGGTGAAGATGCCGTTAAATAGAAATATTGATTGCCACATAATAACTTTCTCTTTGTTTACGATATAGTTATTAGGATAGGCTGCAACCTATCCTAAAATCAGGTGTTTGTCAGCTTCTCAATTTAGCTCGTATTGCAGCTATATCTGCATCAGCTTTTTGGGAAGCTTGCTCATAATTAGCTGCTGCTCCAGCAAATGTCTTCCGCTTTCCTTGTGCGTATGCTCCAAATCCTGCTATGAGTTTGGCTGATTTGGCTGCATATTTAATTGCTTGTCGTGCATAGCCTTTGACTCCATAAAAAGCATTGTTTCTAGTGTAATCACTTTTTAGTAGTCTGGCAGCGGTACGATATCCTTTGGCACTGCTTGCATTTAGTTTTACTTGTTCATTCACGTTACCTTTAAGAGTTTGATATTGTTGCTCTGTAATGGTTACGGGTGATTGCAAGTCTGGTGTTGATTTATGCGGTTGCAGTGTGCCAGGATTGGTTGGTGTTAAACTGCCGGCAGTTGCTTTTCCTACTA
>NZ_JAAHGK010001220.1:0-2294 GCF_010672505.1 Okeania sp. SIO2B9
ACATATTTTTAATAACTCCTAAAAACAAATAGTTAATGACTAACAACAAACCAGCAATTATCTTTTGATTTTGAGTTGAATATCTCGCCTCCTATAGAATATTTACAATTACTTGGGGTGTGAGTTCTCATCCACTTTTGACTTTTTCAGTCCTTCAGTCCTTACTTGTTCAATATTTACATCCGACATATTTTTAATAACTCCTAAAAACAAATAGTTAATGACTAACAACAAACCAGCAATTATCTTTTGATTTTGAGTTGAATATCTCGCCTCCTATAGAATATTTACAATTACTTGGGGTGTGAGTTCCCATCCACAGTATTTTGGCATTACAAGTAGTGGCGAGAATCAAAGATAAATGGGTTCTATAGAAAATATACTTCCTGTTTTCTCTTCTGAAAAGCTTTATCTGTAAGCTTTTTAAGGTTTAATAATTGGTTAAAAAAAACTTTTATATAAGTTAAATTTATAAAATTTTGTCAAATATATTTGGAATTTAAACTAATTTTTCCCAAAAAAGTTTAAATGAGCTATTTAGGGGGAAAAATGGGGATAATTTGAGTGCGATCGCGCTTTCCTTGGCCATTGATTAAAAGTTTTGATATGTAAGAAATATAGGGTGGTTGCTTGTGAAAAAATTTTCGTGTATTTTTGAGGTAAGTAATTCGCTCTGCGTAGGTGCTTATTAAGATGAAAAAGAGAATTAGTGAGTGGAAGTGCGTTCGCGTAGCGGAACGGAGTTCTATCGCATAGCGGAACGTAGTTTTATCAACTTTGGATATATTTTTTGACTACATCAATTTTTACCCAGGCAAAGATACCAAATGGGTTCTATAGGATATTTACCAATGGATAATTGATAATTAATAATTGATAATTAATCCCCAAAGGTTTAAAACCTCTCATGAGCAAGGAGACAAAAGCGGTCGAGGGATGGCGAGGTCTCCTCGCCATATCCAATTGACCAAGAGAAGAAATCAGATTTTCTGATATTCAATTCCGTAACAGTTTTAACCATAGGTAATTATCCATTATTCATTATCCATTATCAATTAATGAAAATTGGTTGGGGTGTGAGTCCTCATCCACTTTTTCCTTTTTCCAACTTCGGTCTTTCCTCATTCCTTATTCAATAATTACCAATTAAACTTCATTCCTAAATATTCCTCTAATCTCTGATTATGAGGTTGGAAATATTCAGATAATTGTTGACGGAGCAAATCGGAAATTGGTGCATAAGAACCAGAATTCAACTTTTTATATTTTGGCAGTTTATGTTCTGGCAAACCTAAAAAATCAAAAACTTGCTTCATGGTATCATTTGCCCCTTGATAAAGGTCTTCTCCTCTCAAAATTAAAAATTGTTCTCTGGGAAATACTTCTATCCATTTCTGCATAAATTCTATATAAACACCTCTCCCTATATAATTTCCCGGAAGTTGCCAATATTTTTTATCTCCTTGAGGTTGTTTCGGAGTAGTTTTGAGTATTTCTAATTCTTGATTAATAGCTACTTCAAAGGAGCGGTCTTCCCAGTTTAATCTTTGCCAATGATGGTATTGAGAAAAGGCTCTATCTACAGGATTTCTTAAAATGACTAATAGTTTAAGACCGGGTAGTAAACTATAGATTCTTTCTGCCACTTTATAATTGACTAAATAGTTAGGAGTAGCTTCTCCAGTAATAAAATTTTGTGACTTAGGAATGGAAGGAAAATGAGCCAAATACCAATCAATTCCTCGATGAAATTCTCCTGACCAAAAATGTGTTTCTTTCTTAATAGCTGGTAAAACTTGAGGATGTTGATTAATGTAATTTGCTAAAGAGGTTGTACCACTTTTTTGAGAACCGATAATAATGAAATTAGGACTTGATACGTTATGAAAATTCCAATGTTTTTCTACAAAAGTAGGATGGATTTTTTTTGTTTGGTTGTAACAGGCTTTTTTATAACTTCTAATGGCTGCTTCAATATTTCCGATTTTTGTGAAAATTTCCCCTAAATTGAGATGACAAAAAAAACTATTTTGCTCAATTTTGGTGGCATTTTGATATAAATTTAATACTTCCTCAAGCCTATTTTCTAATAAATTATTCCATAAGACTGAATGATGAGAAAACCAAGAATGTTCTGGTCTAAGTCTCACAGCTTCTAAGTGAGCGTTAATAGCTTCTTTTTTTTGATAATTGTGCAGAAAAGCATCAGCTAAGTTATAGTATGCACCAGAAAATTTTGGGTTGATAATAGTTGATTTACGGTAAGCAAAAATTGCTTCATCCCATCGTTGTTA
>NZ_JAAHGK010001221.1:0-2294 GCF_010672505.1 Okeania sp. SIO2B9
AACCACAATATCAACAGCTACAGATCGAACCAGGTGATCCACTACCTCCAAACCCATCTCCCAGTATCAGGTTGGGAGACAAGTAAATTTTCGATATCGACCCCTAATGCAGCAGCATAAGTGGGGTCAAGAGCGTGTTCCGCATCTACAAAAGCTGCAATACCTCCTGTTTTCTGAATTTCGGCGATCGCGTGTAAAGCAAGGGTAGTTTTCCCCGAACTTTCTGGGCCATAAATTTCAATAACTCTGCCCTTGGGTAAGCCACCTCCCAATGCTAAGTCTAAAGTCAATGCCCCACTAGGAATTGTTTCCACCTTCATGCGGGTAGCATCTCCCAAACGGACAATTGACCCTTTACCAAAACTTTTTTCTATAGTTTTCAGGACTGAATCTAAAGCTTTTTGTTTTTCTTTGTTATCTGTAGCTGAAGCCATGTATTTTTTTCCCAACTTAACACTAGACATTGACATTCTCTGAGGCTAAACCCCTAGCTATAGCCTGAGATTTTGAAGAGACTTGGAGGTAGCTAACTGCTAGACCCACTACTCTACACTTTAGATTAGGAGAGCCAAAACCTTCCTATTTTCGATTTCACGAAAACTAAGCCGTGCGAAACATACCATACTCAGTCACCTTATTCTCTAGGATTAAGGCCACTGTCGATGGACACGGCCAAGGTTCTACTCTAAAAAATATCCGTGTCACAAAACCCATAGCTTTACTTAATTTTCTAGGTATATTTTATTTACCATAGTCTCCAGAGGCTGCTAGTAAACGAAAACCTCTACAGAATGGCTACCCAAGTTAATCAATGTAGTTTTGCATACTGCATAATAGTAGCATTTTTAATTTTCTATGATTAGATAATACATATAAATATTATTCAGATGCTTCTATTATAATTTTTATAACATTTTTACTTATATAAACAAGGATTATTTGTAGCAATAATAAAAAAAAATGTTGAAGCTTATTGGCTGTCTTGCTCTTTCTCAGCAATTATTTGTGCTATCTTATACTTAGTAATATAGTCAGGGTCAGTGTATAAATTATTACTCTAGACACTTAAGATAGTGTAAATCAATATTTCAGTTAGCTAATACATCTGAGTAAATTTTTAGTCATCAACATTATATAGATAATGGCAAAAAATATTCCTTTCGTTGACCTCAAGCTCCAACATCAACCACTAAAAACAGAACTAGAAAATTCCATCCAGGCAGTATTAGAGAGAGGAGACTTTATACTTGGTCAGGCAGTAGAAAAATTTGAGTATTCATTTGCAGAAGCTTGTGGAGTTAAAAATGCTATTGGAGTTGCTTGTGGAACGGATGCCATAACACTAGGACTTCAAGCTTGTGGTATTGGTGCGGGTGATGAAGTAATTTTACCTGCTAATACATTTATCGCCACATTAATTGGGGTACTTCATGCTGGTGCTATCCCCGTTCTAGTGGACTGTAATCTTGACAATGCCTTAATTGACTTAGAAGCAGCTCAAAAGGCCGTCACCTCCAAGACTAAGGTAATATTACCAGTACATCTTTACGGTCAAATGGTAGCTCCTAGTAAATTACAAGACTTTGCTCAAGCTAACAATTTGATTATATTTGAAGATGCAGCCCAAGCTCATTTGGCACAAACAGAAGGATATCGTGCTGGAAGCATAGGAACAGCTGCTGCATTTAGCTTTTATCCAAGTAAAAATTTAGGTTGCTTTGGTAATGGAGGAATGGTTATTACTAACGATTCGGTGGTGGCGGATAAAATGCGAATTCTCCGTAATTATGGCGCACCGTGTAAATATGTTCATGAGGAAGTAGGTACTAACAGTAGGTTAGACACCTTACAAGCTGCAGTACTAAATGTCAAGCTTCCTTATTTAGAGAGCTGGAATAGCGATCGTAACCAAGCAGCTCAAAAATATGATAGCCTTCTCAATCCAATGAAAGAAAAAGGTATTATTCCCATACAGAATTTGAGTGGGAGTGGGCATATTTATCACTTATATGTGATTCGAGTCACCGACAAATCTCCCATTAACCGGGATACCCTAAAAGAGAAATTAACAGCCGAAGGTATTTCTGTTGGTATACATTATCCTATACCCTGTCATCTCCAACCAGCCTATAAAAATTTAGGCTATAAACAAGGAGATTTTCCCAATAGTGAAATTCTCAGTCAACAGATTTTATCCCTACCTATGTATCCTGTCATTAGTGAAGAACAAATTAATCAAGTTGTTGAGACAATTAGTAAGAGCTGATTTGTAAACTTAGCTAAAACCCTTATGT
>NZ_JAAHGK010001222.1:0-2291 GCF_010672505.1 Okeania sp. SIO2B9
CTACAGGAAATGATGGTTTTTTCTTGCGAGGGTAGCCTTCTTTCCTCTTCCCTCTTTCTTCTTCCTTCTTCCTTCTTCCTTCTTCCTTACCTTTGCTATACAAGACCGATGCTACCGGACATGATATGACTCCTAAGTAATTAAACAGGAGTGATGTTAATTAATACCAGTCGCGGTCAATTAATTGATACAAAAGCAGCAATTGAAGGTATAAAATCTGGAATAATTGGTTATTTTGGAATTGATGTTTATGAGCAAGAAGAAAATATTTTCTTTAAAGATTTATCTGATACAGTTATTCAGGATGATACTTTCCAGTTATTACAATCTTTCCAGAATGTTTTGATTACTTCTCATCAGGCATTTTTCACTAAAGAAGCACTGAATGATATTGCTACTACAACCTTATCTAATATTACTGACTTTGAGCAAGGAAAGCCTCTCCAAAATGAGGTAAAGCTTCCTGAAAAAGTTCGGACTAAAGCATAAAATGGATACAGAGATATTATTTTAGCCTACATTACGTACTTCAATATGTCGTATAAATGATCGGGAGTCCTAATTTAGAATTCAGGTAGGGGATCCATCAGATTAGCAACGTACAGGAAAAAATAATAGTTGTCATAATTAGTGATGCCATTTTAGAAAAATAATGTTACTAACAATAAGTGTGATTAAAATAATTTACAGTAGATGTCCCTTTGAGAAAAAAATAGAGTTTCTGACCTAAAAACTGGTTCTGAAGACATTCATTCTGACTCCTGACTCCTGATTCCTAATAAAGATGCTAATCATTTGTAGCAAAAATTTATCGAATTAGTATTAGACTTTTAAAAAGTATTCGATGATAGAGAAGGAGATGTTTTGGTACAATTATGTCTCCATTGAGTTAGAACTTGTTCTCTGTAAACCCTTCGATTTCTTCGTTTATGAATAAATTCATTGTTATTAACAAAATAGCCCATACGAGCATTAACAAAACCATTATAGGCAATTTCTACTGGAAAAGTTTTCCAACCATAATTGCTTCTATTGTTCCGCTCAAACCAAACTAATTTGTTAGTATTTTCATATCTACAAATATGAATTACTCGACTCTCCGTGCGGAAAAATGCCTCCTGAGATAAATTACGATTTATATTTTGGCAACTCAAATTATTGTTGGCAAAAGGAGGTTGATTATAATCATCATAAAATTCCGGTTGTGATGGTTTAGAAGCACCTTTACGGTTTTCATATTGACCATGTTTGAGGTAATGTTGGTAAGCAGATTGAAATTCTCCACGACGTATCGCATTTCTAACGTCAGGGTTATGTCGCAAATATTCTTGCTCATCAAATATTTTGAAAGCTGGGGGGCGATTTTCATATTGTCCATATCTGACATAATGTTCATAACCAGATCTATATTTTCCTTGACGTACTAGCTGTGCAACATCAGGGTTTTGACGTAGATATTTTTGTTCGTCAAATTCTCTGGTATAATTTTCTGCAAGTGCTAGGGGAGTATTACAAATAGTTAGAGCTACTACAGCGATCGCTACTATATTTGTTTTCATCTTATTAAGATTAAGCATTTTTGAACACCTCAACTATTAATTGTTCTTAATTATTAAGGTATCTCCTGAGTTATATAGACTGTGAGGTATTTTAGGCAGTTAAAATTTTTTTTTGTGACTTACCTAAGTGCCTTAACATCCTGTTTCCTTTACAGTGCTTTTCGTTTGAGTAAACCAAAAAATATAGCAGGGAATAGGGGATAGGGAATAGGGAATAGGGAATAGGGAACCCACCCATAACCCCTCCTGAGAGGGGAATAATTGACAATTTATGGATAAGAATTGATTTTTTTTAATTTCCACCAGATGTCTAGTGATATCATGTCCGGTAGCATCGGTATTGTATAGCAAAGGTAGGGAACAGGGAACAGGGAACAGGCAAGAATACTTAAGGGCAATAAAAAACTTAAATTTCCTGTAGATATTCACCCTTGGGTTACACAAACGCCCCCAGCAGACATGATATGATTGTATATTATTCAGGATTTACGCAGCACAACGTATTTTCGTCATTGCGACCCATAGGGAAGCAGTCTCAAATCCTAGTTTTTCGTACTTCATGGGTAAGTCCTATTATTCTTAACATTTACTACTCCCCTACTCCCCCACTCCCCCACTCCCTGACTCCCCTACTCCCTACTCCCTACTCCCTACTCCCTATTACCTGCCATAACAGTGCCAATTTATGAAGTGTCTACTTGTCGGATGATTCTGCTTTACTATTTTCGTAGA
>NZ_JAAHGK010001223.1:0-2290 GCF_010672505.1 Okeania sp. SIO2B9
GAAGATGCGTCTTATGAGGCACAACAAACTCAACCGTTACTGACAGTATTGGATGATGATGAAGGTTTAATATCCCCAGGTTTCAAGACATCATTAATTACATATTGACAAATAGGGTCAGTTTTTAGATCTAGAGAAGACTCTTCTTTACTAACAGGTTTTAAATCAAAAATTACTCCAGAAACTGGTGCTTTTAAAACTTGATTATCGCGAGTTTCTTCTAACTTTTCAATCTGAGCACTAACTTCAGTTAGTCTCTTATTGTTGTCTAGTTGTAAGCGAGTAAATTGAGAATCTATTCGAGCAATTTCCCTTCCTTCATTTTCAGCAATTCTGGCATAAAGTTCCCTTGCCCAACCATCTCTAGTATTTTTTAACTGTTCTTTAGTTCTATTAATAGCCACATTTAAACGCTGTTGTTCTAACCTAGCGCGTTGTATTTCTGCTTGACGAGCTTTGACTTCTCCCTCTCTAGCATTAATATCTGATAGGCGAGAATTTATTTCTCCTTCACGAGTATTTATTTCTCCTTCCAATATATTAATATCAGACCTGCGAGAATTTATTTCCCCTTCTCTAGCATTAATGTCTGATAGGCGAGAATTTACTTCTCCCAATCTAGTATTTATTTCTCCTGCTCTTGCTTGAATTTGGTCTTGTTGCCTTAAAAGCTCACTTTCTCCTCGGAAAACTTCTTGTTCCTGACGTTTTTTTTGTAGTTCAGCGATCGCTCCTTCTTCTACTAAAGGAGATATTTGTCCTAAAATTTCTTGGTTAGATCCTAATACTTGTTCTGACTTACTTAACTGTCCTTTAGCCAGGTTTAATTGCTCTTGAGAATATTGTAGTTGTTCCTGAGTATTTTTCAGTTGTTCGTTAGCAAACTTCAGTTGTTTCTCTGTATTATTTAATTGTTCGTAAGCATAAGTTAGCTGTTGCTTACTATTATTTAATTGTTGTTTGGCAAACTGTAATTGTTGTTTGGCATATTGCAATTGGTCTTGAGCTACTCTTAATTGTTCTCTAGCTGCTTCTTCATCTTCTTCTGCTTGTTGAAGTTGTTTTTCTAGCTCTGTAATTTGCAATTCTACAGCAGCTACACGAGAATTATATTCAGCTTTGTAGTTTACATATAATCCTTGCAAACTAGAGTCAACATTAACAAAACCACCTCTATTTAGATAAAGCTCATTAATCAGAGCGCGGTATGTTTGATTTTCTGATATTCTAGTTTGTCGCTCTTGAGCTAATTTTTGTAAATCTGGAGGTAAAGCTGTAGGAACTTGACCATTGAGTACCTCTTTATAAAACTGATTTTCTCTTTTTAGGGTGTCTCTTAATTCTTTAGCAGAACCTAAATCTGCACTAGGAGCAGTAGGACTAAAAGTTAGTAATGGTTGATTTTTTTCCACGCGATCGCCATTTTCTACATGAAGTCTAACTACATTGCCACTGGTAGGAGCTTGGACATCTATGGAACCATCTTTAAGTTCTAATTGTCCTGTAGCTGGTACTGCTTGGTCTATCTCCGCAAAGTAAGCCCAAATTATTGCTGAACTGGTAATTAACATAATCATCCATAGAAATAGCCTAGATAATATGGCTGGTTTTTCTAGAATGACTGGTTGTTCGTTTAATGATGTAGATTGAGTATTCATTTTGTTCTTAATTTTTTAGTAGGGAGTAGGCAGTAGGCAGTAGGCAGTAGGAAAGAATCAGGGAAAATGGAAGTTATAGAGAAGGTGGTCATTAATTAGGGAGTAGGGAGTAGGGAGTAGGGAGTCAGAATAAATGGCTTCAATATCATTTTTTAGGTCGTATAGCAGAAGGCAGAAAGAAAAATCTAGCCTTGTCTGAATTTTAAGCTTTTGATATGTCCGTGCCATTTGCTTCGACTGATATATTAACTATTCTTACTAATTATTTATCATTTTTTCCAGATTTTTTTTCCTCCTATTTACTTTTGATAATTGAGAATAATTGCTCAATTTTCTTTAATTTTTGATTTAAAAATTGTTGTCAAATTTCCTTCCTCCTTCATTCTCCTGCCATAATTATTGTTTAATTTAATTCTTACTTCCGATTATTTCCAGATTTTTATTCCTCCTTTCTTAACTTTGAGTAATTTGGGTAATTAAGCAATTATTTTCAAGTTTTCTTCCTTAAATAATTCTTGTTACCAAAATAACTTCTGAATTCTGACTCCTAACTTTTGACTTCACTTTTAACTTTTTTCTTTTTAACTCCTAACTTTTGATTTCACTTTTGACTTTTAACTTTTTACTTTTAA
>NZ_JAAHGK010001224.1:0-2288 GCF_010672505.1 Okeania sp. SIO2B9
CCAGAGTTGGTGGAAAAATATCTTGGTAGTGTTGTACCTGTAGGGGATAATTTTTTTACTGCTCTTAATTCTGCTGTATTTAGTGATGGGTCTTTTGTCTTTATTCCTAAAGGTGTAAAATGTCCGACATCGCCCGGATACCAGTTCTGAACGGTCGAATATTTCACCTCTGCATCTTCTTCGATGATGATTTCAACCACCGCCGCGTGCAACTGCGATGTGTCCCGCTGGGGAGCGGTGCAGCCTTCCAGATAAGACACGTAGGAGCCTTTGTCGGCGATGATCAAGGTCCGCTCGAATTGGCCGGTGTTTTCGGCATTGATGCGGAAATAGGTGGACAGCTCCATCGGGCAGCGCACGCCCGGCGGCACATAGACAAACGATCCATCCGAAAAGACGGCGGAATTCAGCGTTGCATAGAAATTGTCAGATACGGGCACGACCGAGCCTAGGTATTTCTTGACCAGCTCAGGATGCTCTTTGATCGCCTCAGAGATGGAGCAGAAAATCACGCCCGCCTTCTTCAGCTCTGCCTGAAACGTCGTCCCGACGGATACAGAGTCAAAGACTGCATCCACGGCCACCTTGCGCCCCTCTGCGGGTGCGTCCTCTGCGCCCTCAACGCCAGCAAGGATCATCTGCTCTTTCAGCGGAATGCCCAGTTTTTCATAGGTCGCAAGAAGTTTTGGATCGACCTCGTCCAGCGATTTGGGCTTTTCTTCCATCGATTTGGGACGAGCATAGTAATACTGATCCTGAAAATCGATTTCAGGATAATCCACCATGGCCCAATCAGGCTCTTTCTTGGTCAGCCAGCGGGCATAGGCGTCCAGACGCCACTCGGTCATCCAGTCCGGTTCGTCATTCTTTTCAGAAATCAAACGCACGATATCGGGGGTCAGCCCTTTGGGGGCATATTCCATCTCAATCTCGGTGTCCCAGCCATATTTGTAGTTGCCGGCGAGCCCTTTAACCGCATCTACGGTCTCCTGCTCTACACCTTCTTTTACCTGAACATCATCCAAGCTCATATCGCCTTCCCCCGCGCTCATGCGGCTCGCGCCTTTTGTTTCTTGCGCGCTGCGTGCCATGTTTCGGCAAAGCGCAGCACCTCATCTTCCGTTGTTTGCAACCCGAGACTAACCCGGATCGCGCAGGCGGCGTCGTCCGGGCTATAGCCCATCGCCTGCAAAACGCGACTGGATTTCACCTTGCCGCTGGAGCATGCCGACCCTGCAGATATCGCAAACCCCGCCAAATCCATCTGCATCACTTGCGTCTCCCCTTTCCAGCCGGGTGTCAGCATGCAGGATGTGTTTGGCAGGCGCGGCACGCCTTTCCCGACAAAAATAGTCTCTTTTTCAGAAGCCTCAATAGCGTTTTCTAGAATATTTCTAAGTTTCTCGACACGGTCCCATGCGCCGCCTTCAACATCAAGCTTTGCGGCTTCAGCTGCGGCGCCGAAACCCGCGATTCCAATGACATTTTCGGTCCCGGAACGACGGCCCATTTCTTGGCCACCACCTTCAATCATTGCGGTTAATTCAAGGCCCTGCCGAAGACAAAGAGCGCCAATCCCCTTTGGTCCGCCCAATTTGTGCGCAGAGACCAAGGTATAATCCGCATTTTCATCGCGTGCGGAAAATGCAATCTTGCCTAAAGCCTGAACCGCATCAACCAGCAAAAAAGCATTCTTTTGATGCGCGATTTCACCCCGTCCGGACAAGTCCTGAATAATACCTGTTTCAGAATTTGCGGCTTGAACCGCCAGAATTTGCCCCAATGCCTCAGATGAACAAACCCCACCAACGTTATCGACATCTAAGGGGTCGACCTGATGGGCATGCACGGCGTCATGCTCGATATCTGCGCAGGCGAGGGATTTTCCGTGACACGCAAATGCAGCGGCCTCAGTGGCCCCCGAGGTGAAAACCACCTGATTGACCGAGCACCCAACCAAACTAGCAACTTGCGCGCGCGCGCGCTCGACCAGCCCCTTTGCCGCCCGCCCTTCCGCATGAACAGAGGATGGGTTCCCAACCACATCCATCGCGTCCATCATGGCCGCGCGCGCCTCGGGGCGAAGCGGTGTGGTGGCGTTATGATCCAGGTACACTCTCATAGCTTCTCTGGCTCGAAAATACCCCGGGGGGACGCCATTGGATGCGCCATTGGTCCGAGCGATAATGGCGACGGGGCAGCGCCCCCCGCTCCGTCGGATTGCCGCAGGCAATTCGAAACAAAACCGCTCATTCGTCTACAACCGCGAAGAGACCTGGAACCGCTGG
>NZ_JAAHGK010001225.1:0-2285 GCF_010672505.1 Okeania sp. SIO2B9
TAGTGCTAAAGCTTTTTTAAAAGCAGATATAGCTGCCTTTACATTACCAGATTTTGCTAGTTCTGTACCCCGATCTATCTTGGTAGATGCTGCTAATTTTATGGCAAAGGATTGGGGGTCTTTTTCTTCAGTTTTTCCTGTACTATCAAGGTTGATATTAGGATCTAGTTCTAAAGCTTTTTTAAAAGCAGATATAGCTGCTTCTACATTACCAGATTTGGCTAGTTTTGTACCCTCATCTATCTTTTTGGTAGATACTACTAATTTTTTGGCAAAGGATTCCGGATCTATTTCTTGAGTTTTTCCTGTGCTATCAAGGTTGGTATTAAGATTTAGTTCTAAAGCTTTTTTAAAAGCAGATATAGCTGCTTCTACATTACCAGATTTTGCTAGTTCTGTACCCCGATCTATCTTGGTAGATACTGCTAATTTTTTGGCAAAGGATTGGGGGTCTTTTTCTTCAGTTTTTCCTGTACTATCAAGGTTGATATTAGGATTTAGTTTTAAAGCTTTTCTAAAAGCAGATATAGCCTCTTCTACATTACCAGATTTGGCTAGTTTTATTCCCTGGTTTTGCTGCTTCGTAGCTGCTGCAAGAATAGCTATCGCCATTTGTCCGGTGGGTTTAAAAGAGTCTTTCATTTAATTTTGAAAATTCAATTAAAACTTATAGTCTATTTTGATAAAAAACAGCTCGTAATTTTATATTTAAAACTGATTAATATACTCCTAAAAACCCGGTTTATTTGCGTAATTCCTGAAGAACATAAAATCTCGAAAACAACTCAATTAAAAAATTATTATTATTCAATTGATCGCTATCTTCAGAACCTTGATTATTATGAAATATATCTACCCTTTCTTGTCGATAATCAATCTCTTTTCCAGAGAAACTACTAAAATTAGTTATGCTTGCCCAACTCTCAATATCTGGAGTAAGTCGAATCATTTTTTTGGCAATTTCCCCATTAATCCATAAAATTATAGGAAACTTAAAAGACTTCCACAACTCTTCTCTTAATTGATTCAAAGAAATTAACATTCGATCGATATTTGTAACTGACTCAAAACCACGAACCATAATTGCTGATGGATGTTTTTGACTGTTTATATCCTTAAGTTGGGGATAGATTAAAGTATCCGATGACTTGAGAAAAATCTCTTCTATATTTGGGCAAATTTCTTGTAATTTTTGTGCCATATTATCGCGCAACTTAGTTGAGTCACATAAAGCTAATATCAAACAAAACTGTCCCTGAGACATTTCAATTGTCCATACAATATCTTCAAGCGATCGCTCATTATCAGAACTCTCAAAAGATAAATTTGATTCATTCATAACTTTAATAGGACTTAGGTAATTTCTTAGACAACAAGCTATTTGTATGGGGGCGAATGCCATTCGCCCCTACAGATGGTATATATTTTCTTATGTTGCCTAAGTCCTGTTTAATTCTTCCGCACCTTCTAAAATTGGATTAATATCAAACCAAGATCCTTCAGCATCACGATACTCATAAACAAACATACTCCGAATTAAAATCTTATACCCATCATCTCCCGTTACTTTTTTAGACTCAACTACTTGACGCAATAATTCCCATTCATAAGGTTCAATTGCCAAAACCATTTGGTCGCGCTTTTTTTGAATTACTTGTTTCAAAGTCTCACCAGAAAGAGGTAATTTCCTTTCCTGGCGAATACAGTCATATAGGAACCTTAACAAATTACGAATATGACCACCACTAACAAAACACAACAACTCTAAAGTTTTAGGATTATCAAAAAGTTCCGTGATTTTTTCGAGACGTTTATTTGACTCCAGTTCAGGAAAAGCTCTTGCTAAAACCATCTGTTGCAATAATTCAATTCCTTCCTGATAATTACTACCATCACGCAACTTTATTGATACCATTGGCAAAACATTTGGATCTGTCAAAAACCTCTGAGTCAGATATCCATAATCATTAGAAAATCGCAACGATAAAGGAATAGTATAAACAAGATGACATTTTAGCTGACGTAACTGCTGTCCCCGATCTACAAAAACATATTCTGGTTGAGGTCTTCCCCAAGGCTTTTTATTATCTTCAATACGATCCAAATTATCAATAATTACCACCAATCCTTTCTTACCTTGCTGTTGCAATTTCTCAATAGCAGGCTCTATAATTTCTTGGTTAATTGCTTCAATAGTATTACTAATTCGAGGCTCTATATACTCCCTCAACTTCTTCCTTAATTCAGAACTTTCTTTTGCTTTAGCAGTAATCTTACCCATACCA
>NZ_JAAHGK010001226.1:0-2284 GCF_010672505.1 Okeania sp. SIO2B9
AAGTAATTATAGAATTATCAACATATACTATATAACCGGATTCTATATTAAATCAACAATTCCCTATTCCCTATTCCCTAACTTCTGCAAGAAGTCTACCGAAATATCAACCGCTTTTCTAAATTACTGCTAAAAAAAATTTTCCTATGTCTTCTCCACTTTGGCCTTATGTTACTCCAGGTATCTCCGATGACTTATTTGAACGTTTACCTGGTATTCCCATGAGTAAGCGAGAAGTCCGCTTACTGTTAATATCTTATTTACGATTACAATCAGACTCTATTGTTTGGGATATTGGTGCAGGAACAGGGACTATTCCCGTCGAAACAGGTCTAATATGTCCTCAAGGCCGAATTATTGCCGTAGAAAGGGATGAAGAAGTAGCAAATTTAATTCGGAGAAATTGCGATCGCTTCGGAGTAGAGAATGTCACAGTAGTCGAAGGTAGTGCTCCTGAATGTCTAGATAGTCTAACCGAAGCGCCCAGTCGTGTCTGTATAGAGGGAGGTCGTCACATCAAGGCCATACTCCAAGAAGTTTGGAAAAGATTGTTACCCCAAGGTCGAGTCATCGCCACTGCTGCTAATCTAGAAAGTCTTTATGCTATTTCTGAAAGTTTTGCTGATTTACAGGTTCGCAATGTAGAAGTAGTTCAACCGGCACTGAATCGTTTAGAGACAAGAGGTATACATCAAACCTTTGCAGCAATTAATCCCATATTTATCCTTAGTGGTGAGAAAATAGACTGAATTTTACTCTAATCTGAAATTATACAATACATTGAAATATATAGATTTATAAATTAAGTAATAATTATCAGTGAATTAAATGTCTATAATAATTAGATATTAAATTACTGGAACATTTAACGCTGCATTATTGGAGCAAAAACTGAACCGATCATTTATTTTATCTGAATTTGTACATATTATGTCTTGGTCTCGTATTATTAGTGGATTAGTGGCGATCGCTGTTGCTTTGGGAATGATTATTTTCGGGGGATGGTGGTTTACAGTAGGTATGGGAGCGATCGTTTACCTGGGCCAACAAGAATATTTTCAACTAGCACGCACCAAAGGTATTGCACCAGCAGCCAAAACCACCCTAGCATTAAGTCAAGTTATTTTGGTAGTAGCTGCCCTAGCTCCTGATTTAGTAGATGCTATATTTACATTAGCAGGAACTCTAATTTGTTTTTATCTACTATTTCAGCCAAAATTAGCTACGATCGCTGATATCGCATCATCAATTTTAGGTCTATTTTATGGTGGATATCTGCCGAGTTATTGGATTAGACTCAGAGTTGGACTAGAAGCTCAGTTACAGACACCTCAAATAATTCCACTAGGAAATTACTGGGATATTTCATGGATAGACCCTTTGAGTTGGTCTCAGAGCCTAACATTTACTCTACTTGGTTTTTGCTGTATATGGGCTGCTGATATTGGTGCTTATTTTGTGGGAAAATTCTTTGGCCGAATTAGACTTTCAGAAATAAGCCCCAAAAAAACTGTAGAGGGTGCAGTGTTTGGTGTTGTGGGTAGTATAGTAGTCGCGACATTAGGTTCTTGGTACTTAGGTTGGCCTGGTTTGCCTTGGACAGGTGCTGTTTTGGGTTTAGTAGTAGGAATTGCCAGTCTACTTGGAGATTTGACTGAATCGATGATGAAACGAGATGCAGGTGTGAAAGATTCTGGACAACTAATTCCTGGACACGGAGGGATTCTTGACCGCACGGATAGTTATGTTTTTACTGCACCCCTCATATATTATTTTTTTACTCTACTTTTACCACTTCTCAATACTTAGGGTTTAGTATGGTTGGAGTTATGGGTTCACTGTTAAACGACCTTCGCAACTAAGTTGACCAGAATTTAATGTTAATTCTTTTAGTTCAACATCAGAGCCTAAGTCAATTTTGATATTATTTGAAAAGTCATAACTAGCCTTGTGCAAAATCTGAATCTCTAGATTGTCTAACAATAGTTCAGAGCTACTAGCAAGCTTCAAATCAGTATGCAAAGTTAAGGAAATCTTTTCATCTGATGTAGACAAAAAATTAGCAAATAAATTTATCCTGTCTGTAAAAAATTCAGCTTTCTGGTCATACAAACTAATTGGTTGTTCTAGCTGTTCTAAAAAATCTGGCGGTAATAATGGAGTTAAAAATTCAACGACCGCTTGAGCTATCGACTAAAACCAGCATTCCGGTCCGCAGTCCATTGCATCGGAGTCCGTACACCATTGCGATCGCCCAAATAAATATTATCTCCCATACCTATTT
>NZ_JAAHGK010001227.1:0-2283 GCF_010672505.1 Okeania sp. SIO2B9
ATTGGCATAAATAAAATTAATCGGGTTATTAATTTCATGGGCAATACAAAATATGCAGATAATTATGCTAATGAACTAATGTATTTGATTAAACTTTATCAAAAACATTGCAATCCATCGCCAGAAATTAAACAAGAAAGCGAAAAAATAGATTTAGAATTTATTCTCGAAGACTTACCTCAACTATTAAAATCTATGGAGGTAGGGACAGAACGCATTTATGAAATTGTCAAGTCTTTGCGTAACTTTTCACGGCTTGATCAAGCAGAGATGAAGCCAGTTAATATTCATGAGGGAATAGAAAGCACTTTACTAATATTGAATAATCGACTCGATCCTAAAGTTGGAAAAAAGATTAATTTAATTAAGGAATATGGTAATTTACCTCAAATATATTGTTATGTGAGTCAGTTAAACCAAGTATTTATGAATATTTTGGTAAATGGAATTGATGCTCTGGAAGAAGCAATAGCAAAAGGCAAATTTTCTGAATCAAATGAACAACAAATTCCCACAATTAAAATTCAAACAAAAGTTGTAGGGAAAAATCTGATAACTATTACTATTTCTGATAATGGTATAGGTATAAAAGATGGGGTGCTTAACAAAATATTTGACCCTTTCTTTACGACAAAACCTGTTGGTAAAGGTACTGGTATTGGTTTGGCAATTAGTTATCAAATTATAGTAGATAAACATGGCGGTCGGATATTTTGTAATTCCCAGGAAGGAAAAGGAACTGAATTTATAATCGAAATTCCTAGTCAAAATAATATTAGGAAATTTAAGACTCTATAAAATTGACCAGAAAAAATTTATGGGAGATTTCCTATAAAGCAATCTAGCAATTTTTATTAAAAATCTTAGCTGAAGAAATTCGGTATAGAGCTGCATTAGCTTTCTGTATGCAAAATAAAATGGATCGATCGCCTCCTCTGGTAGGTCTAATATCAAGTCTCATTAAATTAGCCAAGGGTAAAAAAGTTCTTCTCTTGAGAGAGAATATTTTTTCCGTCTCTTGGTGCGCGTTCCCTTGCGACTATCGTCGTCGCGGGGTCGCACCGCTTTGTCATGGGAAGCAAACAAATTTCCTCTTGTTCCCTACTCCCTACTCCCTATTCCCTAAATTTTTTGGTAGTCCTGCATGGGTTTTGGTGAAGATATATATTTTTTAATTTCTCCCATACTTCCCATCCCCCCATCTCCCCATCTCCCTATCTCCCCACACTCTCTCTACCATTACTATGCACCACCACCAATTTTTGATTGGGGTTATTTAAAGAGACATGATGTAAGGGAGCGGGAAATAAATTGCTAATCCTAACTTCCTGCAAATGACCACCACTATTGAGGCAAAAAACAGGATTGCTGAACCGCATATCTATGCGATCGTTATAATTTTGTGAGTTGTTTGGGTAGGTTTAACCATTCCTACTAAAAGCTTATGTAAGTCAATAGCAATAGGAAACTTGATTTTACTATCTGGATGATGTTGGTTATAGTTCAAGATCTTTTTAGTTAACCACAAACCCCAATTATAGGTGTGACGCGCTACACCCGCGTGTTTAACCAGTAGGGTTTTTTGTTGATTTGTGGAACGTAACTCAGCGCGTGAATCCAAGTAGCATAAAATAGATAATTGGAGATTATTATAGATAATACCAGATTATAGACAACAGTTAAAAACTCCTGATTCGATTTAGTTTAACACTTGAAAACTAAAATAATAACCTTTGATATTTTGAGCAGGTAGATATTCGTCCTCTATTTTAGCTATCATTCTCCAATGTTTAGCTTTTGTCAGTTCTTCTTCTACTATTTGAAAGTGACTCTCTTGATCTTCATAAAAGTGTTTGCGAACACTATAAACAATATAGCCTCCCTTTTTCGTAACCCTTACAAGCTCACGGAGAGATTCCGCAGGAGCGTGTCCTGGGATAAAAGTCCCGACACAAATAATAGCATCAAAAAAATCAGAAACAATCCCAGAATCTGGTAAATAACCTTGAATAAAATCTGAATAAATATTGCGTTTTTTGGCTACATTTAACATCCCTTCAGATGGATCGAATGCAGTAAATTCTACATTTTTATAGCTATATTTAGCTAGTTGTTCTCCCTGCTCTCCTGTTCCTGCTCCTACGTCTAATATTTTCATAGACTCTTGATCAGGAACGGTTTCTGCAAAGAGTTTTGCTGTCACTACAACAGGAGTGTTTTCTCCAGTGCCGCACAATTCATTTTTGACCTGTTCATCAAACTCTTGGGCATATTGATTATAGT
>NZ_JAAHGK010001228.1:0-2282 GCF_010672505.1 Okeania sp. SIO2B9
TAGTCTACCTTTGTGAAAACCGCTATAAGTGGCAATTACTCAATTATTGGAGCTATAGATGCAGAAGTTATTAACGGCAATCAAGATAATGATACAATCAATGGAAATCAAGGAAACGATACGATACTTGGTGGCAAAAATTTAGACTTAATTTTCGGTGGTGATAATGATGATTTCCTGAGTGGAAATTTAGGAAATGATGAGATTCATGGCGATGTGGGAAACGATGTATTAAGAGGAGGAAAAGAAAGTTATTTTCTGATTGGTGGTACAGGAAATGATAGTTTGTATGGGGATTTAGGAATAGATGCTTTGTTCTGTTTCGAGTTTAATTACATCTAATTGTAATGGAAATTTTCTGGTCATTTTCTGTGTTTAATTATTATCAAAAGTTACCGTAGGTTGGGTTAAGCGAAAGCGCAACCCAACAGATTTAACGAAGTCAGAAGTCAAAACTCAGAAGTCAGAAGTTGTTTTTGTCAGGGAAATTTGAGCAAGTCTCCAAAAACATTTCGCCTTCAAAGGTGGGGTTGCGCGACCCAATTATTTTGATAAGTTTGTTGTTAGGTTTGCTTAACTTCTTTCTTCTCAAAGCAGATACAAATTTGTTGTTGGGTTTCCTTTGCTCCGCAACGCTTACGCGAACGTCAACCCAACCTACAAAATGCTTAATTATTAATTATTTGGTAATTCTTTTGTGCAGATACAAATTTGTTGTTGGGTTTCCTTTGCTCCGCAACGCTTACGCGAACGTCAACCCAACCTACAAAATGCCTAATTATTAACTATTTGGCAACTCTAAAGTTAAAACAGAACCAACAGTCACCGCATGAGTATGAGTAGAAACCACAACAGCACCAAGTCGAGTATCATAGCAACCTACCCAAGCAGCAGAATGACTTTATGTATTAGATAAGCGTATAATCATCGTATAATCATATTGGTGCCCTACGTTCAATAATACCATCAGCATTAGTTATTTCAATATGAATATGTTGATATGGCATTCCATCAGTAGTTTGATGGGAAATTAAATTAAGTTGTATAGCGGTTATTTCAGTTATCAGTTATCAGTTAAAAGGGGAGACTTGAAACCAAAATTTTTCGGTCATATACACAAGTTTATTTTTGACTATTGATAGTCTAACATGGCCTATACTAGGGGTTTTCTGCTAGGTATTAATATCACTTTCTGTAGGTTGGGTTGACAAAGGAAACTCAACATTATAATTATATGAAATACAAAAAATTGTGCAAATACACGAATCTCCCCATCACTCCATCTCTCCGTATCCCCATCTCCCTAAATTATTGTTGGGTGGCGCTGTCGCTTCACCCAACCTACGGTCTTTGTATTTATACCGTAATGTGGAAATAGTCTTTTCAAGAATCCTGTATATTTAATATTAGGAGGAAAAAATATAACAACTGACAACTGATAACTGATAACTGAAATGACCGCAACAAGACTAACAGAAAAATTTGAACGAGCATTAGTATATGCTTACCAATTACATTCTCAACAGTTACGCAAAGATGGACATACACCTTATATTGCTCATTTGTTGAGTGTGACAGCTTTAGTATTGGAAAATGGAGGGAATGAGGATGAAGCGATCGCTGCGTTGTTACATGATGCGGTGGAAGATAGGGGAGGTCTGGAAACTCGTCAACATATCCTGGAATTATTTGGTGAAACAGTGGTTGATATTATTGATGGTTGTACGGAGTCGGAGACTATTCCTAAACCACCTTGGGAGGAGCGAAAATTACGTTATATTGAGCAAATTCGTCATGGAACTCAATCTGTAAAGCGTATTTCTCTTGCTGATAAACTACATAATGGGAGAGACTTATTAGCTGCGTTACGTCAGGAGGGGAAAATAGTTTGGAAGCGTTTTCGTGGGGGTAAAGAAAAAACTCTTTGGTTTTATCATTCTTTGCTTTCTTGTTATGAAGATGATAATTATCTGAAGCAAGAATTTATGAGAATTATTGCTGAATTAGAAAAATTTTAAATTGAAGAAGGAAGAAGGAAGAAGGAAAAATTTTACGTTGTCTTAGTTTTAAGCTTTTGATTTGTCCTAACCTTTTCTTCAACTGCTATAGCTCTACCCACATTCGGAACTTCAAGAGCGTATCATTAAAAGTAGTATATAACCGACATTCCGCAGGTCTAGCTTGTAGTGTCAGGTATTTATTGCTCAGATTTTTACATGATAGGCATTACGAGCAAGGTTTAAGTATAAATACATACTACATTAACTATTGACTATAATTCT
>NZ_JAAHGK010001229.1:0-2279 GCF_010672505.1 Okeania sp. SIO2B9
AATTCTTTCCCCTCCTGGGAGGGGGAGGGGCGAGGGGTGGGTTCCCTACTGCCTACAGCAAAGCTGCCTACTCCCTCTTTTGGAGGAGATGTCTAGTGCCTATATCTAATTATTGATTGATGTTTCCATCAAAATTTTATGAGAACCCAATTCTGGAGAATTATCAACAGGGCGACGCTGAATATACTGACCATCTGATTGTAAATCCCAAGCTTGACGGTTGTCAGATAACAGAATACCCATAATCTCTTGCAGCTCTTTCGTTAAGTCAGGATCTTCAATAGGAGTAATAGCTTCTACCCGACGGTCAAGATTACGAGGCATCCAGTCCGCAGAACCAATATATACCTCCTCTTGAGCATTATTATAAAAGTAGAAAATACGAGAATGTTCTAAATAACGCCCAATAATACTTACTACCTTAATATTTTCACTTACACTCTCTAAACCAGGACGCAGACAGCAAATACCTCGAACAATCAAATCAATTTTCACCCCTGCTTGAGAAGCTTCGTATAACTTAGCAATTATTTTCGAGTCCACCAAAGAATTCATCTTAGCAACAATGCGACCTGTTTTTCCTTTTTGGCAATTCTCAATTTCACGATTAATGAGCTTAATAAAGCGATCGCGCATATTTACAGGAGCTATCAACAATTTCCGATAAGACTGCTGGCGCGAATATCCTGTCAAGAAATTAAACAAATCTGTTAAATCTGCTCCTAACTCTGGGCGACTGCTAAATAAACCTAAATCAGTATAAAATTTAGCTGTTTTGGGATTATAGTTACCAGTGCCAATATGAACATAGCGACGGATATGACCTTCTTCCTGACGCACCACCATCACAATTTTCGTATGAGTCTTCAGACCTGCTAAACCATAAACAACGTGAACGCCAGATTGTTCTAACTTCCGCGCCCACTGAATATTATTTTCTTCATCAAATCTTGCTTTCAATTCCACCAATGCTGCTACTTGTTTGCCATTTTCTGCTCCAGCAATTAAAGCATTGATAATAGGTGAATCTCCAGAAGTACGGTAGAGAGTCATCTTAATTGCCAACACATTAGGATCGTGGGCAGCTTGAGTAATGAAACTTTGTACCGTACTTGCAAAAGAGTGATATGGATGATGTACCAATACATCTTTCTGGCGAATGACTGCAAAAAAGTCTATGCCATTATTCTTATTCTGGTCAGAAGTTGCTATGCGATCGCCATGATTTCGCAACCGTGATGGGATAGTAGATGCCCAATTTGGATCTTTGAGTTGTGGTAATGGTAACCCCATGAATGACATCAAATCTTTTAAATCAAGTAATCCATCTACTGTGTATACATCCTTTTCTGATAGCTCCAACTTTTCCATTAATATCTTTTTTAATGTACTAGGCATTGTTGAATTAATTTCCATTCTCACTACGGTACCACCAATACGGCGTTTTTGCAGTTCTTTTTCAATTACCAATAGCAAGTCATCACCTTCATCTTCTTGCACTGATAGATCGGCATCACGAGTAACCCGAAATAGATGATATTCCTGGATATCCATACCAGGAAACAGAGCACCCAAGTTATGAGCAATGACTTGTTCGAGAGTCACTCCCATCCAATGTACAGTTTCATTCTTTTCTTGCACCTGTAGTTTTTCTGGCAAGGGTAAAAACCGAGGTAATATTTTGGGAACTTTGATTCTGGCTAATAAATCTTCCTGAGTTTCTGGATTTTTCAGCATTACTGCTAAGTTTAAACTGAGATTAGATAGATATGGAAAAGGGTGACTAGCATCAATAGCTAAAGGTGTTAGTACAGGAAATATATGTTCTTCAAAATAGTTTTGTAAGTATGTTTTTTGTTTTTGATTGAGGTCTATATAATTGAGGATATGAATGCCATTTTTTACTAACTCTGGTCGTAAAGTTTTCTCAAAGAATTGATGTTGTAAAGAAACCATTGGCAATAGTCTTTGATTAATCCCATCAAGTTGTTTTTGGGGGGTACGACCGTCTGGAGTTAATTTATTTACTTCAGCTTCTATTTGTTTTTTCAGAATTGCTACTCTGACCATGAAGTATTCATCTAAATTAGAACTAAAAATTCCTAAAAACTTTAAACGCTCTAATAAGGGAGTACGGGGGTCTAAACCTTCAGATAAAACTCTACGGTTAAACTCTAACCAACTAAATTCTCTATTAAAGTAGTATTGTGGATCGCTAAAATTTTTTTCTGCCTTAGTTTCTGCACTTTCTGTCGCATTCTTTTTGTTTTTGGACATAG
>NZ_JAAHGK010000123.1:0-9375 GCF_010672505.1 Okeania sp. SIO2B9
CTGGAATTCCAGCAGTTCTTTGTCTTCAGCTTCACTCAAATGTACTCTTAAAGGGGCTGGCACACTATAAATTTTCCTCCATCTACTCGACTAGGCTATTTTACAACTTTTTTTGCCTGCCTACTTAGTTGGTAATTGCATAAATTTATTCTGATAAATTTTGTTGTGATTCGTGTATTTCCCGATTCAATTTTTACCTCCTTTATTGATAATTTAATGTTGTTTATTTTAACATAGTGGGCAGCCGATAGTGCTACGCACCGCTACGCGATTGCTCCCATTAATATTTCCTACAAAAAAATTTGAGTAAAGGGTTAATTTTAAATCAATTTTTGCTATTATTTAGATAATGGGAAAGGTGCGCTCATATATATTCTATGTTATATAGCATAATTTGAGGATAAGACACATAATATTGATATAAATTAATGACAAACACAAACATTTACACCGAGTCGGAAAAAAAACTAATTGCCAAAATCCGGAGTTTGCCTCCAGATAAAGTTTCCTAAATAGTAGATTTTGTGGATTTTTTGTCTCAGCGACAACAACAGCAAAATTTTACTAATTCTATTACTCAACTGTCTGAAGCAGCTTTTCAGAAAATTTGGGATAATCCTGAAGATGATGATTATGACTATTTATAATAGAGTTGTCGCTAAATAGATAGAAAAAATCGCTCAAATTAAGACACAGTAGTAATTCCATACGTTTTGCACTGGAAATTGCTAAAATCCTTACATGATAAGGGTTTAGCAGTTTTTTATAGTTATAAAGCGACAAGTCTAATAAGTAAATTAGAGAAGGGTAAAAATGGGCGCTAAGGATAAATTTCATGCTGTGGTTAGAATTGCTTTGGAAAAGGAGGAATGGCAGATCACCGACGATCCCCTACTACTCGAAGTAGGCGGAACTAAATTTGAAATTGATTTAGGTGCAGAGCAACTATTAGCAGCAGAGCGTGGTGAAGAAAAAATTGCAGTTGAGATTAAAACTTTTTTGAGTGATTCGCCATTGACAGATTACCATAATGCTTTAGGACAGTTCTTGAATTATCGGTTAGCTTTAGAAATTAGTGACCCAACACGAATTTTATATTTAGCAATACCTGTGGTTGCTTATGACACTTTTTTTAGGCGGGAATTTGCACAAATATCCTTAGAAAGGTATGAAATAAAACTAATTATTTATGACCCAATACAGGAGGTAATTGTACAATGGATACCTTAGAATCTTATCGCAATATTATTCAGTCTTTATTAACAGTTTATGCTGCCATCCCCATAGCAAATGGTCAAATAGATTGTTACACGGTTTTTGATACAAAACAAGACCATTATATGGTTATGAATGTAGGATGGGATGGTTATCGGCGAGCTTATGGTTGTGTTTTACATTTGGATATAAAAGGAGAAAAGATTTGGATAGAGCAAAATATGACTGAAATGAGAATTGCTCAAAAACTTGTGGAGCGAGGAGTACCAAAAGAAGATATTGTTCTGGGATTTCAAGCTCCTGAAATGCGGGAATATACTGATTATGGAGTTGCTTAATTGAGGAAAAGAAAAGCTAGACACAGATTCGGGCACGGATAAACGGATTAATCATTTGACATCATCCGTGCATCCGTGGCAAAATCCGTGTCTAGCTCTGTTGTTGTTGCCGACAAACTTCAAAATTTTCTCGCACAATTTTAGTATTAGGATGTTCCTCACCTAATGTTTCTTCAAACATATCCAATGCTTGTTCAAACAAAGGTTCCGCTGCTTCGTATTTCCCTTGAGAACTATGTAATAAAGCCAGGTTATTGAGGTAGGTAGCGTGTTTTAGATCATTTTCTGGCAGGGCGATCTTGGTGATTTTTATTGCTTGTTGGAACAAAGGTTCCGCTGCTTCATATTCCCCTTGAGAACTATATAATAAAGCCAGGTTGTTGAGGTGAATGACAATATCTGGATGATTTTCTGGTAGAGCGATTTTGGTGATTTCGATGGCTTTTTGAAACAAAGGTTCCGCTGGTTTGTATTTCCCTTGAGAACTATATAATAAAGCCAGGTTATTGAGATAGGTGGCGCGTTTTGGATGATTTTCTGCTATTTCTTTACCCTTCTCTAACCAAGGTTGTGCCTGTAAATAAAATCCTTGACCTTCATAGAAAGAACCTAGCCTAATAAAAGGAGTAATCAAATCATCATAACTCAAATACTCAGTCAAGTTTGCTGCCACTTCTGTAATATGGGGAATATTAACCTCAACTTCCTTAACTTGCTCCAGTGTAATGTCATCAGGAATTTCCCTCGCCGCCTCCGCCACCACCCGACAAAAACTACGTTTCCATTCCTCCACAGAGTCAAACTGCTGCAACTTACCCACCATAAACTTTCTAATAAGAGGGTGTAACTGATAGATATCTTCATCCTTTCGTTCCAGCAAATTTAAATTCAACAACACATCATCTCGTATCTCCTCCAAATCTTCCTGCTCCACTTGTGACAAACACTCTTCCACTTTGGGGAAGCTTACTCACAAGTATTACCCAGTAAGCTTCACCGTGCGGTTGGCCAAGAAACTAGTTATACAAATTATATTGAACGATTCAATCATACTTGACGTCAAAGAGTTTCCCGCTGAGTACGTAAAACTTGATCATTCTCAAAATCTCTCGACAATCATATTGGTGCAATTTGGTATTTTGTTGATCACTATAATGCTAGTTTACTCACTTAAATCATTACTATGCATTACTACCTTCAAATTAAAAGACCCCAAGAATCAGAAACTGAAGAAAACTTTCTCCTGTTTGGAAGAAAACTTTCTCCTGTTTGTTTGATGTTCCTTGGATGGGGAAGAATTCTCTTTATGCCTCAACTAGTGAACCGAGTAGTTATAAGAATTACTACTCCGATAATTCAGGTTTACATAAAACCAAGCAATACAAGGCTGATGATGGTGAGCAAGAAATCATTGTTACCTATGATTATTTGAGTGGGAAGCATACATATCCTGAAACCAATGATAGTTTATTCTTCTACAGTTCTCTCGTTGTGATTCGTGATCAGGCATAACTATAAATCCTAGTGTGATCGCATATCTTGTAGGTTGGGTTAGGGATGCTCTAAGTGCGATAGCACTAGCTCTGCTGCAAGCAGAACGCAAATATCGTAGGGCGAGCAAAGAGTTGGCAACAGCGCAACCCTACAGATACTTGGAGGTTGTTAGGTTAACCGATAAACCCAAGCTACAAAGTGCTGTTGCCTGCCCATATCAGTATAACTACACCTTTTCAACTACCACCACAGGAATTAAACTCTTTTCCAAAACAGCTTGAGAAACCGACCCAACTAACACATTCTCCCATAAACGATCCCCTCTTTTCCCCAGAACTATTTCTGCTACTCCATACTGTTGTGCAACAGAAACTATTTCCTCTGATACCACTCCCGCAACAGTTATAAACCGATACCGAATATCTGCCAAAAGTTGCTTTGTTTGCAGTTGCAGTTGCTCAATACTTTCCCCATCCTCAGACTGAATAACGTGCAACACCACAACTTCCCCATCACAACGTCTCGCTAACTCGGCAACTTTTAACAACACATCCACAGCAAGGGGTGAAGTATCAACGGCAGCTAATAAAACAATACGACGAGCGATCGCTACCTTGGTTGGATCGACTTCTCCCTTGCGTAGTAGTTTGGGTGCAAAGGTAGGTATTGCCCAAGCTCCTAGAGGTGCTGTGACTAATATTGATAGGGCAGCGATAGCCAAAATTGTTTCTCCTCCCTCAATACCTGCTGCTAGAGGAATAGCTCCAATGGCAGCTTGTACCGTTGCTTTAGCAGAATTTCCGGGGAGTAAAAATAAACGTTCTCGCCAATTCCAATTACTACCTAAAGTGGAGAGATACCAACCTAGCATTCGCCCGACTAAAGTACCGACTGCTAAAATTAACAACCCTACCAACAAGACATTTTCCAATATTTGCAACGGGATACTAGCACCGAGTAACACAAACAAAATTATTTGCGCCACCACCCACAAAGTATCAAAACTATTTCGCAACCGTCGCGCCAGAGGTGCATCAAATTCGATGACAAAAAATCCTGTTGCCATAACTGCCAAATAACCAGAAAATATGGGAAATTTTTCTGCTAAGACGACTAACAATAGAGCTAGACCTGCTGCCACTAAAGTATCCTGGGTGGCATTTTGAGTCCAATTTTGTTTGACTAACAGCAATACTAATATTCGCGCCGTCAGCAAACCGGCGATAACTCCGAGAATAATTTGTAAAATTACTTGAAATGGTAATAGTTGTAATGCGCTGAGAGTGATACCACCAGGTAAAGTTACAGTAGTTGCTCCTTGGGATAAAAATGCCAGCAAAAGGCTAAAAATCAACAACAGCAAAACATCTGACAAAGCACTACCTGTCAAAATTGCATCAGGAATACCTTTAGCTACACCCCAACCCAAACTTTTGAGGCGCAACATTCCGGGAACGATAACTGCTGGAGACTCAGCACCGATGATGCAACCTAATAACAACCCAGTGGCAAAGTCAAACTGAAGTAATAACATTGCTACTAGAGCAATAACAATAGCTTCACAGGTTGCAGGGAGAAAACCTAACCGTATCGCAACACTTCCCTGTTGTGCTAATTTTTCTCGGTCTAACCCTAACCCTGCTTTCATCAAAATTACCATAACGGCGATCGTGCGTAGGGAGTCAGCAGCTTGCAAAATACTAGAGTCGATGGTATTGCTAATTTGAGGACCTAATAATATTCCGACTAACACCATTCCCACCAGTGGCGGTGCTTTTAATCTTGAGGCTATTTGTCCGACAAAAAAGCCTATTAATAATATCCAAATAATACTTTCTAACATAAGAAGGAAGAGGGAAGAAGGAAGAGGAAAGAAGGAATTTAGTACTAATTTAATGTACTATAAAACAATTAGTTAATCAAGTCATCTAGATGCCTTAAATTGTGTAAAATCACTTTTTCTTGTATAATTATTTAGGACTTACGCAGATAAACTATAGATAAACTATATATAGCTCTTAAAACTATTGTCCAACAGTAGTTAAACTCTATACATAGTGCCTTTGCGTAAGTCCTGATTATTGATATTTTTAACAATTTTTTTTATAACTAATGAAAAAATATAATGAATAACCCCAAAGAAGATTATAGAAAAACGTTTCTGGAATTAGAAAAAGCAGCATCAAAATTTTGGCCGACAGAATTAGCTGAAATGGAAGCAGAGTTAAGTATAATTCCATTATTGTTAAAAACACAAGAGCAATTTATTAATATCTTAAGCATTGATGTATTAGAATTAGAGGACTTATTTACAATAGTAAACTCTTCAGCTTTGTCAGGAAACTTATTTGTTAAGCATTTGGTTATTCTGGCTGACTTTGGGGGAGAAATGCTCAAACGTATAAGTAAAGAATTTAAAAGTTTGTTTCCTAATGAAGAAATGAAATATTACTGGAAAAGTAGTCAGTGAATTTATAAGTTTCAAGCCTTACCTACAAAAACTTTAAGTAATCAAACTCTTAAAATTAATGGAAAATATCTTTTTGTAAAATATTCTTTAGATGAAAGAC
Source organism: Okeania sp. SIO2B9 (assembly GCF_010672505.1). Lineage (NCBI taxonomy): Bacteria > Bacillati > Cyanobacteriota > Cyanophyceae > Oscillatoriales > Microcoleaceae > Okeania > Okeania sp. SIO2B9. The sequence continues at coordinate 5,618 of NZ_JAAHGK010000123.1, forward strand.
AAAAAGATGCTATTGCACTTCTTTTATTTGGAAATTCCTATAAGAATGCTAATCAAGAAATTGCTTAAATTTTAGCAAGATGTGAAATTGGTGATTATTTTGGTAAATCCAGTAAATTAGATAGTTTTATTAAGCAGCGATATATTTGGGTTAGTCGTATTACAGGAGGTGCAAAATCTAATGCTTTAGGTCATCTAGCACAAAAGTTTGTTGCTCAGTATATAAAAGATGAAATTGGAATCATTGGAATTGAAGTAAAATCTGATGCTACCTTAGCTAATGTAACTCATACTGACGAAACTACAGGACGTTTAACTTCATTTGATATTATAGTCACAAAAAACCAGAAATATGTAGCTATAGAAGTAAGCTTTCAAGTAACTACTAATAGTGTTATTGAACGTAAAGGAGGAGAAGCAAAAGCTCGTTATGAACAAGTTGAAACAGCAGGTCACAAAATTGCTTATGTTATAGATGGAGCAGGAAACTTTGAAAGACAGTCAGCATTACAAACAATTTGTTTGCATAGCCATTGCACTGTGGCATTTTCTAAAAATGAGTTGTCAATTCTTTGTGATTTTTTGAGAGATTACTTAGAAAACAATAATGGTTGAAAAAAACTGGACAATTTATATACTATTTATAACAAATATAAAATGACAAAAATTCGCTTTATCGATCTATTTGCTGGCATTGGTGGAATGAGATTAGGTTTTGAACAAGCTGCCAAATATTTAAACATTGAAACTGAATGTGTATTAAGTAGTGAAATAAATTCTGACACTGGTTTAGTTTATGAAAAAAATTTTGCTGAATTTCCTTTAGGAGATATCCGCCAAATTGAAAAGTTACCACCCCATGAGATATTATTAGCAGGATTTCCTTGTCAATCTTTTTCTTCTGCTGGAAAAAAAAGCCGGATTTGGGGATACTAGAGGTACGCTTTTTTTTGAGATTACCAGATTAATAGATACATATAAACCCCAAGCTTTTATATTTGAAAATGTTCGTGGTTTGCTGACTAATGATCAAGGTAGAACAATTGAAACTATTAAATATGAAATTCAAAGCAGAGGCTACAGTTTTGACATATTTTTATTGAATAGCGCGAATTTTAATTTACCCCAAAATCATCTCCGAGTTTATATCTTGGGAGTTTTAGATAGTAGGCCAAAATTTAATTTAATTTCTGACCAAGGTCAGAAAGATTCTCATTCTTATCACCCACAACAATTGTCTTTATTTTATCCTCTGAAAAAATCTATAACTGTGGCAGATATTTTGGAAGATAATCCAGATGAAAAATTATATTTTTCGGAAAAATTTGTGGCAGCATTAAAACAGAGATTAAATGGAGATTTAAGTAAATTATATGGCATGAGATTAATTGATTATCGCGGTGGAAATTCTATTCATTCTTGGGAGTTGGGATTGAGAGGAGAATGCAGTGCTGAGGAAATAGAATTAATGAACTGTTTGATTTTGAAACGGAGAAATAGTCAATTTGGTAAACATCAAGATGGTAAATTGTTGAGCAAGGAGCAAATAGCTAGTTTTTTTACTAATCCTCAGTTAGAAAAATTGCTCAATTCTTTAGTTAGTAAAAATTATCTGCAAATAGTTGAGTCAAAATATAAACCAGTATCAGGAAACTTTTCTTTTGAAGTCTACAAGTTTTTAGACCCAGATAAAATTGCTGTAACTTTAGTGGCAAGTGATGCCAATAGATTAGGTATTTATCATCAAAATAGAGTTAGGAAAATTACTCCTAGGGAAGCAGCAAGATTACAAGGTTTTCCTGATGATTTTATTTTGCACCACAATGATAATAAGGCTTATTATCAACTGGGTAATTCTGTAAGTATTAATGTAGTTAAAGCCGTAGCTCAAGAATTAATGTTGAACATATCCAGAAAATAGGCAACAGGGAACAGGGAACAGGGAACAGGGAACCCACCCCTCGCCCCTCCCCCTCCCAGGAGGGGAGTAATTGATAATTCATGGATAATAATTGATTTTATTTTTGATTTAGGGAATAGGGAACAGGGAACAGGGAACCCACCCCTCGCCCCTCCCCCTCCCAGGAGGGGAGTAATTGATAATTTATGGATAATAATTGATTTTATTTTTGATTTAGGGAATAGGGAAAAGGGAATAGGGAACAGGGAGGAATAATTGATAATTTATGGATAATAATTGATTTTATTTTTGATTTTTGGAGATTTATATTGAACATAAATTAAAAAGATGATAAATTAGAAAAGTTAAATGATAAAAAAAGGATAAAAAGAATGGAAAATGTCCTAGAATCGAAAGAACAACAATTAGCAATAATAGAAGCAAATGCTGAAAAAATAGCAGTGATCGCCCATCAAGGATATCACCTACTTTCCGAAAAAGGCACGGTAATAATTTTTAGACAGTTAGAAGAAAATAGTACGGTTTTAGCAGACTGGCAAGTTAAGTTTAAACCGATGAGTCAAATAGGAACAATGATTAGTGATTGGCAACAAGCTGGTTTAGGAAATTTGATTGATAATTATAATCCAAAAGTTGCTGTGGTCTGTACTTTTTTATATCCAAATGGCAGTCATACCAGTTATCATTTTCAGATGGAATAAGCAATAATTTATTAGTTTTTCGGAAAAACAAGTTATTTATTTAAAATTATTAACTATTACCATTTTTTGGAGATTTATAAAATATATATAGCAGATTGCAGATATATAAGGTACAAATATTAATGATCTTTGTAGTGCGCGTATCTTGCCCGCAACATATGTACCTCACTGATATGAAAGATGCTGTATATAGGAATATAGGATAAGAAAAAATTTATAAAAGATTGATGATTTGACAAAAAAAATTAAAGCAAGCTATTTGTGTACTTTATTAATAGTTTGGAATTAAACTAACTCCTGATATCAAGTCTCATTAATTAGACGTAGGGTGCATCTCATATTTATTTGCAAAAATATTAATGTCGTAGGTTGGTTTGAGGCACGCTCTTCGGAGCTTATCCGTAGGATAAACCCAACAAATAGATGTTATTAACGTTGCAATTGTTGGGTTTCCTAACGTCAACCCAACCTACGAAGATCAAAAGTGAGATGTGCTCTTAGACATAATAAAAATGTTCTTCTCAATTATCTTGAAACCCATATCTCGTACTTCATAATGTAAGACAAAAAGATACATGAATCGCGACCGGAATTTCAGCCCATAATTTCAGTTTTTTGTTGATGGATTTCAAGTATAGCAATGTGCGCTGACATATTTACAAATTACAAGAACTGTCCAATAGCTAAAAGTCTTATATTATCGGTTTTTTATTCCCCCAGATGAGCTGTTGCCTGTTGCCTGTTGCCTGCGCACAGCGCTATAATTTTGAGCCTGAGTAACTGTATCAAATCCAGTTTTTTCTAACTATTTTACTAGCTTTAATGCTGTCTTTTTTTCTCGATTATCTACTCCTAATTTTTGTTAATTAGGGTTTGCTGATTAAATATAAAAGCATTGATATATAAAGGTTTTAGCCTTTTTTAGTTAAAAAAAGTCCAAGCTTTTAGGTCGTAATGGTTCAAAAAATTAGTATTTTAGGCGCATAGTTGCGCAGAAAAATCAAGGGACTATTCTTCCTACTAACTCCTCTATAATTCCCATTTCTCCTGTCTCCTGTCTCCTGTCTCCTGACTCCTACCCTCACCCATAAGACTTTTTCAGCAAACCCTAATTATTTCCACAATTCCTATCTCATA